>CALMOO010000596.1 GCA_937871705.1 uncultured Hymenobacter sp. | reverse complement strand
CTTCAGCACTTCCAGCGAGGTAATATCGTCGGGGTTCAAGTCATTGAGGCTGCCGTCATAGGGTACCCCATCCACCACCAGCAGCGGGTCGTTCGAGCCCGAAATCGAGCGGTTGCCCCGAATGCGGATAACCGGCGCCTGGCCGGGGGTAGTAGACGAACTTGATACCGTGATGCCTGCCGCGCGGCCTTGCAGCGCCTGGCCCACGTTGGCTACTGGCACATCGCGCAGCTGCTCGTCGCTTACCGTCGAGATGGCGCCCGTCACCTGGCTTTTCTTCTGGGTGCCGTAGCCTACTACCTGTACCTCGTTCAGGGCCTGGTTTTCGGGCACCAGCGACTGGCTCAGGTTGGTGCGGCCACCCACGGCAATTTCTTGCTTGGTGAAGCCTACCGAGCTGATAACTAAGATGCTATTGTCGTTGGGCACGCTCACAGTGTAGTTGCCGTTCACGTCGGTCGTGACGCCGGTCGTGGTGCCTTTCACCACGATGGTCACGCCCGGTAAAGCCTCACCATTGTCGGACGTAATCTTGCCAGTCACGGTGTGCGTGCCTGGGGCTTGTGCCTGGGCCACAACCGGAGCCATGCTGCCAGCAAGCAGCAGCAGCGGCACCAGGTGCGACCATTTCCAACCCTTCTGGGGGTAGGAGGAAGGTATGCGTGTGTTCATGGGGTGGGAAACTTGAAAAGTGGAAATAAGTAGCTGCCAGCCGAAGGCTGCGAACTCGGTGGTGCCGTCACCTGGGGGTAGGGCTGGCGCAAAGCTGCCAGCTAGCACCCACCAGATAATGGCCTTATAATCAAAATCCTATAGAGTTGCCGCCGTCGACGGGTAGCGACACGCCCGTGATGTAGCGCGCGGCCTCGGAGGCTAGGAACACCGCGGCATAGCCAATGTCCTCGGGACGGCCAAACTTGCCCATGGGCGTGCGGCGCATGGCGCGGTCGCGGCGGTCGGGGTCGCTATTCATGGCGGTGCGGCTCATCTCGGTTTCGATAAAGCCCGGCGCGATGGCGTTGACGCGCACGCCGTGGACCGAGAATTCGGAGGCCAGCACTTTCACCATGCCTTCGACGGCCGACTTGGAGGCAGCGTAAGCCACTACCCTATCGATGCCGTAGTAAGCGGCCATCGACGAAATCATGAGGATGGTGCCGCTGCGCCGGGCTACCATGCGCTTGGCCGCGGCGCGCGTTAGGGCAAACACGGCGTTGAGGTTGGTGTGGATAATGCGGCTGAAATCCTCATCCGTTACTTCCAGCGCCGGCTTCTTCATATTGATGCCGGCGTTATTGACCAGAATATCGAGCGGGCCATAAGTAGCTTCTACCTGCTCGACCAGCGCGTCGATAGCCGACAAGTCGCAGATGTCGTTGACGATGTACTGAGCCCCTACCCCCAGGTCGGCGGCCGAGTCTTGCAGCACACTTTCGCGGCGGCCCGTGATGATGACCGTAGCACCAGCGTGCACCATGCAGCGCGCTATTTCGAGGCCGATGCCTGTGCCGCCGCCCGTGATGAGGGCTACGCGGCCAGCTAGCGAAAACACACTGAGGTCGGGCTGTGTGGCCACCGCGCCGGAAGCAGCGGACTCGGACTGCCCGCTAGTGGAGGTGTGCCCGTTGGAAGAAAGTACCGTGGTGCTCATGATAAGGATAGAGTTACTGGTCCAGCTAGTGAACCTTACTTAAGCTGATAAATGGTGACGAGGCTTTTAACCTCGGCTAGGGTGCGGGTAGGTGGCACTAGCGGCGCCGGAATGGGCTGCCGCGACAAGGTCTGGAAGTAGAGCACGCAGGCATCGCGCCACCACAGGGCTTCTTTGCGCTGGGTCTGGAGGCGGGCTGCCACATCGGTGTAAATGGCGGGGTCTACCTGGGGCTGCACTTGGGCCCACTGCTTCTGCATCCAAAGCACCGAGTCGGCGCCGGTGTAGTAGCGGGTGCACAGCTCGTTCCAGAGAGTGCGGCCGGTGCTGAGCGGTTGCTTCCAACCCACGTGGTGGAACCAGAGCAGGTAGTCGAGCGGGCAAGTTTGGGGGTTGCCCCACTGCTTTTGCACTTCGGGCTTATACAAGGCTAGGGCATTGCTGCCCGTGGCGGTGCGGTTGAAGCCCAAGCCTAGCGAGTCGCCTTTGTGGTAGTAAATAGCCGTCCAATCGGGGCGCCCGGCCTTGGCCAGCCAGGGCTGCGGGCCGTAGTGAATGCTCTCGCCCATAATGTGATGCAGCCCGAGCGGCGTGGTATAGCGCACGTAGATGTTGCGCGATTTCTCCATCAGGTCTACGATGGTGCGCTCGGCGGCTGGTTGGGTCGTCAGCGTCATGTTGGTCCATTCCTCGGCAATGGTTTTTGAGCTGAGCGTGTGGTCCCAGGCCAGGCGACCGAAGGCGTACCAGTTCGCCTGGCCCATGGGGTGGCCAGTCCAGTTGCGGTCAGAACCAATGTTTGCTACCCCCGCAATGGCGCTCAGCGTGTGCTGGTCAACAGTGCCATCGACTACTTTGGCTACCGTCGAGCCGGCGCCTTTGGCGTAGGTATCGGCTTCGAGGCACTCTTTAATGAGCGGTCCGAGGTACACGAGGTGGGTAGCAAAACCTAGGTATTCCTGCGTTAGCTGCACTTCGAGCACCAGCGGTGTCTTGGGCATGGCGCCGAATAGTGGGTGAAATGGCTCGCGGGCTTGAAAGTCAATCGGACCGTTCTTGACCTGCACCAGCACCTTGGGGTCGAACTTGCCGTCGAGGGGCTGAAACTCTTCGAAGGCTTCCTTGAAGCGGTCGCCGTTGCTGTTGGCTTTATAGACGAAGGCACGCCACATCACTACCCCCTCGTGGCGGCCGAGGGCCTGGGCCAGCATGTTGGCACCGTCGGCGTGGTTACGGTTGTAATCCTGAGGGCCGGGCTCGCCTTCCGAATTGGCTTTTACCAGAAAGCCGCCGAAGTCGGGGATGGCTTTGTAAATCTCGTCGGACTTAGCCGTCCACCACTGCTTCACGGCGGGGTCCAGCGGGTCGGCAGTGGGTAGGCCACCTAGCACTTTGGGCGCCGCCCAAAACACCGACATATATACCCGGATGCCGTAGGGCCGCATCACGCCGGCCAGGGCGGCCACCTTGCCGATGTACTCGGCGGTGAGGTAACGAGCGCTGGCGTTTACGTTATTAATTACTACCCCATTAATACCAATTGAAGCATTGGCACGGGCGTAGTCGGTATAGCGTGGGTCGAGGCGCTCGGGCATTTCATACCACTGCCAGATGCTGGAGCCAGCGTAGCCGCGCTCCACGGTGCCATTTTGATTGTCCCAGTGGTTGATCAGGCGGAAGTTGATGCGCGGGTTGCTGGTCAGGTTGAGGCCGACGAGCGCCTTGCGCATTTGCACCTGGCGCAGCAATGCAAAGGCGCCGTAGAGCACGGCCGCATCGGTGCGGCCGGTAATCACCAGGTTTTGCTTTTCCGAAAAAATGTGGTAGCCTTCGGGCTTCAGCGGCTGGCCGTTGGCGCTGGCCTTGGCATCGACGCGCAGCACGATGCCGCCCGTGCGGCTACCAGCCGCTGCCACTACGGGTACTACTTGGCCGAGCAGGCCGCTGAGGCCACGCTGAAGCTCGCCGGCAGCGGCGCGCAGCACGGGGGTAGTACCTGGGTTAGCAATAAATTGGGCGGCCCGCTGGTATTGCTGCCGCGGCGCAGCGTCGGCGATGCGGTCGTACTTGAGCCACAGCCGATAGCCATCGTCGGCGCGGCTACGCAGGGTAGCGGCCACCACTAACAGCAAAAGCAGAAACACGTTGCGATGCAACATGATAGGTGGGTGGGAAAAGAGCGGAGAGAGAAACGGTGCGGACGGGCCGCGGGGGTAAGCTAGCGGGCGGCGTAAGCGGCTACGGCGGGCGGCTCGGCCTCGGCCAGCGTGCGGCGCAGGCCGTATTCGAGGCCACGCAGTTCGGCCAAGCCTTTGAGGCGGCCGATGGCTGAGTAGCCGGGGTAGGTTTTCTTGTGCAAGTCGTCGAGCATCTGGTGCCCGTGGTCGGGGCGCATGGGTAGGGCGGGCTGGTCTTCGCCGGCCGCCTCGCGGCGCAGTTCTTCTTCTACCAGCGCTTGCATCACGGCGTACATGTCCACATCACCAGCTAGATGGTCGGCCTCGTGGAAATTACGGGGGTTTTCCTCACGCTTAGTGGTGCGCAGGTGCACGAAGTGAATGCGCGAGCCAAGGCGCGTTATCATGCCGGCTAGGTCATTATCGGGGCGTACGCCCAGCGAGCCGGTGCAAAACGTGATGCCATTGGCACGCACGTCGCAGGCAGCCAGCAGATTGGCTAGGTCAGCTTCGGTGCTCACTACCCGGGGTAGGCCCAGCAGCGGGAAGGGCGGGTCGTCGGGGTGAATGCACAAGCCAATACCTACCTCCTCCGCTACTGGCGCTACGGCCCGAATGAAGTAATGTAGGTTGGCGGTGAGGGCAGCGGCGTCGATAGTCGCGTACTCATTCAGTAGCCCCTGGAAGTTTTGCAGCTCAAACGCCTCTTCGGAGCCGGGTAGGCCTAGGAGCGTAGTATTGGTGAGCTGAGCAATGGCCTCGGTGCTCATGCTGGCAAACTGCTCGCGAGCGGCAGCGGCTACGGCGGGCTCGTAGTCGGCCTCAGCGCCGGCGCGCTTCAAGATGCACAAGTCAAACACGGCAAAGTCCTGCCACACGAAACGTAGGGCCCGCGAGCCATCGGGCATTTCGTAGTTGAGGTCGGTGCGCGACCAGTCGAGCACGGGCATGAAATTGTAGCACACCGTGCGGATGCCGCAGGCCGCCAGATTGCGCAGCGACTGCTGGTAATTCTGGATATAGGCGTCGCGTGTAGGCCGGCCCTTCTTAATGTCCTCGTGCACGGGGAGGCTTTCAACCACAGCCCAATGCAGCGGCGCGTACCGGGTATTGTCGACCTCAATTAGCTGCTGGCGGGCCTGGATATCGGCTACTGGCCACACGGCCCCGACAGGCAGCTGGTGCAGGGCCGAAACGACCCCGGCACAGCCGGCCTGGCGAATGTCGAATAGCGAAACCGGGTCGTTGGGACCGAACCAGCGCATGGTGTGCAGCATTGTCAGTACTCTTGAAATAGTGCTATAATTATAACAGCCTTCTACTCCTTGTACGACCCAGTAAATGAGTCGTTCTTAAACGTAGCATTCTGGTAATACAGCTCAAATGTACAGGTGGAGTCAGGTTGGCAGCATAGTTAAAAAGCTAACTAACAGCTAAATTTAAAATTAAAACTATCGGTAACGTTTCCGTAAACGTTACCGATAGTTAATGTGCACCAAATTATTTTTTCATGATGTACATTCGTTTAGGCTTACTCGCAAGAGCATAGCCCCTTTACATTATCCTGCTTCTATTCCCACCCCTACCATGATAAAATGTGTTAAGTGCAGCCTGCCCGATGAGGTGATGAAAGCAGGCTTTGTGCGGGGCCGCCAACGCTTCTATTGCAAGAGCTGCGAGTACCATTTTACCGAAGAAAAGTCGGCTACCCCCCCGCTTGAGCGGCGCCGGCGCCAGGCTACTATTGCCGACGTGGCTAAGCAGGTAGGCGTGGCCTTATCCACGGTATCGCGGGCGCTGAATGGCCACAGCGATATCAGCCCCACTACCCGGCAAGCCATCCTGGAAGTAGCGCGGCAGCTCGACTACCAGCCCAACCTACTGGCCCAGAGCCTCAAGAGCCGGGCAACTTCCATTATCGGGGTAGTGATTCCGGACATTGAGCGGCCGTTTTTTGCGACGGCCGTGAGCGGCATTCAGCAAATAGCGACCGAAGCGGGCTATCGGGTCATGATTTGCCAGTCGAAAGAGTCGTACGAGGCCGAGGTGAGCAACGTGCAGGCCCTGATAGCTAGCCGGGTCGATGGCCTGCTGATTTGCCACTCGCGCGAGACGGAGAACTTCGACCACGTGAAGGACCCCGCCCGCCGGGGCATTCCGGTGGTACACTTCGACCGCGTGTGCAACGAGGTGAACACAGCCAAGGTGATTCTGGACGACCGGCACGGGGCCTTCGCCGTCACGGAGCACCTTATTGAGCAGGGCTGCCGGCGCATTGCCATTCTGGCCGGGCCTGCATCGCTGCTCATCAGCCGGCAGCGCCAGGCGGGCTACCTAAGCGCCTTACGCAAGCACGGCTTGCCCATCGAAGAGGCATTGCAAGTACACATCGACTTTCGGCCCGCCTCGGCGGTGGCGGCCCTCGACACATGGCTGACCATGCCCGAGCCCCCCGATGCCATTTTCGCCATCAACTACACCAACGCATTTGACCTGTTGCTGGCGCTGAAGAAGCGCGGCATTCGGGTGCCGGAAGAGATGGCTATCGTAGGCTTTGGCGACGAGTTTTTGGCTACGCTAATCGAACCTGGCTTGACGACCGTGGACCTGCACCCTTACCGCATCGGGCTGCAGGCGGCCAGCCTGTTTTTGGAGCAAATGGCGCAGAAAGAGCAGTTTCAGCCGCGCACGTGCGTGGTGGCCGGCGACTTGATTATCCGGCAGTCGTCGCTGAAAAGAGAAGGTCAGCCGGCCTGGCTACCGGGGTAGGCGGCCGCCGCACTAGCTATAAGTCAGCCTTAAAACAAAGCAGCCCCGGCTTATTGGCCGGGGCTGCTTTGTTTCTAATTCAAATAGAGGCGATGCGCAATCTGAAAGCGGTGCGGCGCGAAGGCGTTGTAGTAGGGCGCGTCGCCGGCGAAGGTGAGCACGTGCACCAGCGGAATGCCTTCGAGGCGGCTTTCTACGACGCGGACTGGGTACGTCTGGCCTTTTGTGGGCCAGTCGCCCTGGTGGTTAGCAGGGCGGGCGCTGTCATCGAGGCAGAGCGCATAATCTAAAAAAGGCGCGGCCGTGGTGGCCTCGGCCAGAGTGTAGCTACCAACTTCCATAGCGCAAAGGTAGCCCCGTGGCAAAGGGGCATTAGGTAAACTGCGCGCCGACGGTGGCGCGGCCAGTATATATACTCGCAGAAGCCGGCTCCGGTTCGATTCGGGTAGCTAACTGATGAAATTTTCTGCCACCTAATGCTGCGCAGAGCTTGGCAAGCTGGCGAAATACTGCTCCGTAAGTGCCTAAAAAATGGCTGCTTTTTGGCCTGCTGGTGCTGGCTAGCAGCAAGGTAACGGCGGCCGACACCTGGCAGCCGGTGCCGGGCATAATTAAAATCAATCGCAACCACTACCAGCAGCTCCTGGCGCAGCCGCGGCGGGCGGTGGGCCGGTGCTTGCCAAGGCTGCGCCAGGAGAATTTTAATAGGCATATATTGCTTAAAAACAAGTGAGCTAGTAATTTTCGGCGGCTTGCGCAGTTGCTACTGGTTGACTTCTGCCATTTTACAGCATTGGCCTATGCTTTCTTTCCGAATTCTTGGCTGCTGGGTCCTGAGCATAATGTGGGGGGTAGGGCAGCCCGCAACTGCGCAGCCCGCCGCGCCCGTGCACACCGTGTTTTTGCTCGGCGGGCTGGCGGCTGGCGATACGGCTGCGCTGGCGGCCAATTTGCTGCTGCTGCGCGCGCAGGCCGGGCCGCTGGGCGCGCGCAGCACCCTAGTGGTGCTCGGCGATGAGCAGCTGCTGAGCCCGGCCCTACCCCCCACCCCGAAGCGGCAGGCCGCCGAGGCCCAGCTTCGGCAGGTGCTGGCCGCACTCAAGGACTTTCCGGGGCGGCTAGTCATAGTGCCGGGCGGGCCCGAGCGACTGCGCAACAGCGGCCGCCAGCACGAAAAACCGCTGGAAGACCAGCTGACCCGCGGCGATGTGGTGCTGCCCAGCGGCGGCTGCCCCGGCCCGGTAGAGCTGCCGCTCGCTGCCGGGCCCACGCTCGTGGTGCTCAATACGGCGTGGTGGCTGCACCCCGACGACCAACCCGCCGATGCCTCAGCCTGCGAAACCCAGGACCCCGCTGCCGTGGCCTTGCAACTCGATGATATTCTAAAACACCACGCGGGCAGCCCCCTGCTAGTGGTGGGCTACCACCCGCTGCTGAAGGCCGGCAGCCGCCTGTGGCAAGAGGCCATGCCCAACCCGCGCGGCCGGGTGCTGCGCCGCTCGCTGCTCGAAGTACTGGCCAAATACCCCGGCCTAGCCTATGCCAGCGGCGAGGCGCCGAGCCTACAGTACCACGAGGCGCAGGGGCTGCACCACCTTGGCAGCGGCGCGGCAGCGGCTTGCCGGCCCGTGCCGGCGCGAACAGGCGAGTTTGTGGCGCCGGCGCCGGGCTTTGCCCGGCTCGACTACGCCGCAGATGGAGCTGTGCAGGCCAGCTTCTGGTCGGCAGCTTCGGCCGATAAGGCCGGCCAGCAGCTGTATACCACCAGCTGGCCAGCGCCGGCCGCGCCCCCGCCCAGCTCACCGCCTACCCCCCTCGATTTCAGCAACCAGACGGCCGTGGTGCAAGCCAGCACGCAGTACGAGGCCGGCCGTTTTAGGCGCTGGCTGCAGGGAGGCAACTACCGCCGCGAGTGGCAGCAGCCGGTGCGCGTACCGGTGCTGGACCTGAGCCACGCCGAAGGGGGCCTTACCCCCCTCAAGCGCGGGGGCGGCTTGCAAACCAAGACTTTGCGCCTACGCGCCGCTACTGGTCAGGAGTTCGTGCTGCGGTCGGTGGAGAAAAATACCAACGCCTCGGTGCCGGCATTTTTGCGCCATACCCTGGCGGCGGCCATCGTGCAGGACCAGATTTCGGCCTCTCACCCCTATGCGGCGCTGGCCGTGCCGCCGCTGGCCGAGGCGGCGGGGGTAGGGCACACCAACCCACAGCTGGTGCTGGTGCCCGACGACCCGCGCCTCGGCGACTACCGCGCCGAGTTTGCGGGCACGCTAGCTTTGCTCGAAGCTCGCGACCCGGCCCCGCCCCGCAGCTTTGGGGGCCGGCCGAGCAACAAGAAGTACGGTACCGCCGATGTGCTGAAGCAGCTGCAAGCCAGCAACCGCAGCCGCGTAGATCAGCGCGCCCTGCTGCGCGCGCGCCTGCTCGATATGGTGCTTGCCGACTGGGACCGCCACGACGACCAGTGGCGCTGGCTGGCCTACCCCCGCCCCGGCGGCGGGCAGCTGCTGCGGGCTGTGCCCCGCGACCGCGACCAGGCTTTTTTTGTGAATGAGGGTTTTTTGCCTCACCGCGCCAGCGTAGAATACCTACTGCCTCGTATTCAGGGGTTTGACTACCGCTTTCACAACGTCAACAGCTTCAATTACAACGCGCGGTATTTCGACCGTACCTTCCTGACCGAGCTGAGCCAGGCCGATTGGCGCGCCCTGGCCGACTCGGTGCAAGCCAGCCTTACCGATGCCGTGCTGGCGCAGGCGCTACGCCAGTGGCCCGACTCTATCTACCGCCTCTCGGGGCCCACAGTGCTGGCCAAGCTCAAGGCCCACCGCGACCAACTGCCCGCGTGGGCTGCGCAGTACTACCGCTTTTTGGCGCGCACCGTGGACGTGGCCGGCAGCGACGAGCGCGAGTACTTTGAGGTGGTGCGCGACGCCGACGACCGCACCCGCGTGGCCATGTACGCGCTGGGGCCCGGCGGCCAGCGCGGGGCCTTGCTGTATCAGCGCACGTTTCTGGCCGCCGAAACGCAGGAAATCAGGCTTTATGGGCAAGGCGGCGCCGATGTGTTTGTGCTCAGCGGCCACAGCCAGCGCGGGCCGCTGGTGCGGGTGGTGGGCGGCGCGGGCCTCGATAGCCTGCTCGACCGCTCGGTGGTGGCCGTGGGGCCGCGCAAAACCAAGGTCTACGATGTGCCCGCGGGCATGCAGGTCGGGCGCGGGCCCGAAACGGCGCTGCGACTGTCCAACCAAGTGCCGCTCAACCAGTACAATCGCACGGCTTTTCAATATGCCTACACCGCACCCTCCTACCCCATCAGCTACAACGCCGACGACGGCTTGTTTATCGGGGCGGGCCTGGTGCTGCGGCGGCCAGGCTTTGGCAAGCTGCCTTGGGCTACTACCCAGCTGCTGACCGGCAACGTGGCCTTGCGCACGCTGGCTTTCAGCTTTGGCTACGAAGGCACGTTTACGCACCTAGTGGGGCCGTTCGACCTGCTGCTGCACGCCACCGTGCAAGCCCCCAACTACGTGCGCAACTTCTACGGCCTGGGCAACAATACTACCCTGGCCGACGGCCAAGACCCGCGCTCGCACTACTACCGCGTGCGCTTTCGCAACATCACGGCCTCCGCGCTGCTGCGGCGGGCGCTTAGCCCGCGCCTGCACGTGTTTGGCGGCCCGCTCTACCAAGCGGCTGAGGTAGAAGATACGCCCGGCCGGGTGCTCAGCCAGCTGGCCGACGAGCGCCTGCACCCGGCCACGCTGTTCGCGGCCAAGCACTACGGGGGCCTGCAGCTGGGCTACGAGCTGCGCAGCCCCGGGGCGCGCGACCTCTTCCCGCAGGGCGTGCACTGGCTCACCGAGCTAACGGCCCTGCGCCCTCTCAACGAGGCAGCCCGGCCGCTCACCCGGCTCACCTCCGACCTGATGCTGTACCGCAGCTTCCAGTTGCCCGTGCGCTTAACGCTGGCGGCGCGGGTAGGCGGCGCCTTCAACCTGGGCGAATACGAGTTTTTTCAGGCGGCTACGCTGGGCGGCCTCAGCAACCTACGCGGCTACGGCCGCACGCGCTTTGCCGGCCGCCAAAGCGCCTACAACAACCTGGAAGCGCGGGTGCAGCTCGGCAGCTTTCGCAGCTACTTGTTTCCGGCCAGCTTTGGTGTGCTTGGCTTTCACGATGTGGGCCGCGTGTGGCAGCCCGGCGAGGCGTCGCGCACGTGGCACCGCGGCTACGGGGGCGGCGTATGGCTGGCCCCTACCCCCCAGGTAGTGCTGGCAGCCATGTATGGCTTTTCGGCCGAAGACAGCCTGCCGCTTATCCGGCTGGGCTACTTCTTTTAGGCTTGGGCTGCGTATAAGCCAGGCGGTTTACTTTTGCGCCCCGCTGCACCGGCGCAGCTGGCGGCAGCAGCACTGGCTGGGCCCCAGGCCCCTATACCATGTCAACAGAATTAGTTAACGGTTTCGGCAAAGTTTACCTGACCATCGAGTACGATGCTGCCAATAACTGGCTGTATAATAATTGGATAGGTTATCAAACGTACGTGGGGGTAGTGGCTGGGGCTGATGCCTGCCTGCACCCGCTGCGCGAAAATGCCTGCGCCTACCTGCTCAACGATAACCGTCAGGTAGTAGGCCCTTGGGACCACGCCGTGTCGTGGATAGTGAACGACTGGGGCCCGCGGGCCCTGGCGCAGGGCCTCACCCATTTCGCCAATGTGGTCAGCCCCGAATCTTTGGCCGCTCTCTCGGCCCAGGCCATGTACCTGGGTCTCGGCGAGCGCTTGCAAATGCGCATGTTTGCCGACATCAACGAGGCCAAGGCCTGGCTGCGCAGCGCGCAGCAAACCGATGGCCTGCTGTAGGGAAAGCTTCTGCCTGGCTTAGGGCCGGTTTTCAGGGCTGCATTTTGGTTGCGCAGTAGCGCTGCCCTACCCCCCGTGGGCCAGAGAGAAGCTTTTAGGCTTGACTCTTTATTCACTCGCCTCCATTTTGTGGGTTGAGCAGCTTGTTTATGCGCTTTATTTTGTATTATTACGCATAAAATAGCTCTACGATTATACTTTTCCAATATTAATTAGTCCTGTTATCTCACCACCTATGGCTACTCTTTCCCCAATGCTCCTCCCACCCGACGAGGCCGAGCGGCTGCAAACCCTGCGGCACTACGATATTTTGCACTCCTTGCACGAAACCGTTTTCGATGAATTCGTAGCGCTTGCGGCACGTATCTTCAGCCTGCCCGTTTCCCTGATTGCCCTGGTCGATGAGCTGGACGTGCACTACAAGGCTAATTATGGCATGCCTGGCAGCAAGATACAGCCTCGCCAGGAAGCCTTGTGTGCCACGGCCATTCTGCACGATCGGGCCGTGGTTTACTCTGATTTAGCATCTGAATCCAACCCCTTAATCACGAGACAGGCGGCCCAGGCCGCCCTCGCCAATCAAGTGCGGTTTTATGCGGCGGCGCCCTTGCGCATGCCCGACCAGCACACCATCGGCGCCTTGTGCATTATCGACTATAAGCCCCGTATTCTTAGCACCAATGAGCAGCGTGTGCTGGAGCAGTTGGGGGAGTTGGTTAGCCAAACTATTGTGGCGCGTCACTTTTACCTCAGCCAGCCCGGCGGCGAATGGGAGTGGCAGCGCCTGCGCACGCAGGTGCAGGAAGAAGTGCAGGCCCTAACGGCGCTGGTGCGCTACCTGTTTGCGCGCCACGGCACCCACATTCCGGTGCCCGCCGACAGTCTGGCCCAGGTTGCCCGGCGCCTTCTCGATTTGCGCGAGATATTGGAGCAGCCCTTTTAAAGCCTACCGCCCAGAAGCAAGTCCGGCTTTTCACAGCAAAGGGGCCGTGTCGGACGGGGGTAGGGCAACCGTAAGGGCTCCACCCTTAGCGGGTGCCGGGCAAGAGGGCGCCGATTTGCTGCACCAGCACCGGCACGCTCAGGCTGCCCATTACCAGCACCACGACCCAGCCGGCGGCCAGCATCCAGCGGGGGTGGCGGTAGGTGCCCATGAGCCGGCGGCTGGTGGCCGCCACCAGCACAATGCCAAGCGCGATGGGCAGGATGAGCCCGTTGATGGCACCCGCAAAAACCAGCAGCTGCGCGGGCTTGCCCACCAGCACAAACACGCTGGTTGAAAGCACGATAAACGCCGAGATGCACACTCGCTCGTGGCGGGCAAACACTGGGTGGAAGGTTTTGAAAAACGAGACCGACGTGTAGGCCGCCCCCACCACCGACGAGATGGCTGCGCTCCACAAAATGACGCCGAATATGCGAAAGCCCGCCTCGCCGGCCGCCGAGCGGAACACGCCGGCCGCCGGGTTGTCGGCGTTGAGCACCGCCCCGCGGCTGAGCACGCCCACGATGGCCAGAAACAGCACAAACCGCATGATGGTGGAAATAACAATGCCGCTGATGGCGCTGCGCGTCACTTCCGCCTGGTTCTCAAGGCCTTTAATGCCGGCATCGAGCAAGCGGTGCGCCCCCGAAAACGTAATGTAGCCGCCCACCGTGCCGCCCACGATGGTGACGATGGCCGCCGCACTAAGCTTGGCGGGCAGCAGCGTGTGGTGCAGCGCTTGCAGCAGCGGCGGGTGCGCGCTGAAGGCAATGCCCAGCGTAAGCAAAATCTTGACCGTGCCGAGAATTTTGGTAAAGCCGTCGAGCATCTTGCCGATTTCGCGCACCCAAAACAGCACTAGCGCCACCCCACAGCTAATAACAGCGCCCTGCGCAAACGACAGGCCCGTGAGCACGTTCAGCCCCAGCCCACAGCCGGCAATGTTGCCGATATTGAAGGCAAAGCCGCCTAGAATAACCATCGCCGCCAGAAAATACCCCAGGCCGGGCAGCAGCCGGTTGGCCAGGTCCTGGGCCCGCAACTCGCTCACCGTGAGGATACGCCAGGTATTGAGTTGGGCCCCCACATCGAGCACCACCGACACCAGAATCACGAAGCCGAAGCTCGTGAGCAGCTGCTGGGTAAAAACCGTGGTTTGGGTCAGAAAGCCCGGCCCGATAGACGAGTTGGCCATCAGAAACGCCGCCCCCAGGCTGGCCCCGCCCAGCGAACGCCAGTTGCGCGCCCGCATTAGTGCTTGTCGCTAAAACCGGCCTGCACCCGCACGCCGGCCTCGCGCAGGGCGCCGTGCAAGCGCTGGGCAAACTCCAGGGCGTGGGCGCCGTCGCCGTGAATACACACGGTGTCGGCCCGAATGGCCACGTCGGTGCCTTGCTGGCTGCGCACCTGCCCTTCGCGCACCATGCGCAGCACCTGGCCAATGGCCACGTTGGCATCGGCTATCATCGCGTCGGGCTGGCGG
>CALMOO010000595.1:13850-31198 GCA_937871705.1 uncultured Hymenobacter sp. | reverse complement strand
GCATTAGCGCTGGCTGAGGCCCAAAAACGAGCGGAATTACCAAGGAGGCAGGCGCCGGGCTGGTTGGGTCTATAGCGTTTGCGTCTACCTGAAAGCCAGAAAGGCGCCCCGCAAGTTGGAGCGCGAAAGCTTGTGCTTCTTTAGTACGGCCGACTTTGATTGCCGCTGGCGTTGGAGGTTGTAAATAATAGGCCTTGGCCGGCACGCCCTGCTTGTTTAGCTCGAGTCGCAAAAACTGCTGGCCCGTCAACGTGGGGCTGGCCTGCTGCTGCATCCGAGCCACTACGGCCCGCAGCGAGTCGGGGCCACCCGGAAAGCGAGGTCCGTCGTAAGCTGTTTTGGTGGAGTTGTGAGGTAGATTTTGGGCCTGAGCTGCCGTGCCATGCACCTGCGCCAAGCCAAAAAAAGCAAAAAAGAAGGTAACTGGTTGAAGAAAAGGCCTGGTAAATGAGTGCATTTGTATGAAGAACAAGTAAAGATGTGGAGCGAATATAAGCGCTGCCGCAGTGCCCGCTGAAGCTATAGCCGCCTGCCGGAACGAGGTTCTCTTTACTTAGCGAAGGCCAAAAGCTAATGCGCAGGCTCCGTGCTGTGGTGCTTGGCCAAGCCAGCAATTGGCCGCGCTGCCGGCGGCATATTAAACTTTGCGTGTGAAGTGTGCTCTAAGTCAGTATGAATTCTCAGCAGCAGCTTCAGCACTTGTACTGGCGGGCGGGCTTTGGGCCGCGGCCCGAAGACATCGCCGCCGGCCTCAGCCCAGCCAAGGCGCTGCGCCAGCTCTTGCGCGATGCCGAGAAATACGAGCCCATCGAGAACTCGGCCTTCCACTACGCCGACCCACTGGGTGCCGTGATGGCCGTGCCGGCCGTGGCTAACGCACCAAAAATGGCTGCCCCCAGCGCCATGCCGGGCGCCGAAGTCGAGCTGAATTCCCTACCCCCCCGCTCGGCCCTGATGCCGCTAGGCCGCCAAGGTGCCCCGCAGCTGCGCCGCCGCGACCTTACCCCCGAGCAGCGCAAGCTGCAAAACGAGGGTATTCGCGACGCCTTTGTGGCGATGAGCACGGCCTGGATGGACCGCATGGCCACCGGGCCTGGCCAGTTGCGCGAGAAAATGGCGCTGTTCTGGCACGGGCATTTTGCTTGCCGCACGCGCCGGCCCGACGACAGCTTGCAGCTACTCAACACCATTCGGGCGCGGGCGCTGGGCAAATTTTCCGACTTGCTACTGGCCGTGAGCCAGGAGCCGGCCATGCTGCAATTTTTGAATAATCAGCAGAATAGAAAAGCGCACCCCAACGAAAACTTCGCCCGCGAAGTGATGGAGCTTTTCACGCTGGGCCGCGGCAACTACACCGAAACCGATGTGAAGGAAGCCGCGCGCCTTCACCGGCTGGGGCTACGATGGGCAAAATAATTTCAAGTTTCGGGAGCGCGAGCACGACGCTGGCCCTAAAAGATTTCTGGGCCACACCGGCAACCTGGGCGGCGAAGACGTGCTCACCATCATCTTACAGCAGCCGGCCACGGCCACGTTCATCGTGACCAAAATGTACCGCTTTTTCGTCAACGACGTGCCCAATCCGGCGCACATCGAGCCGCTGGCAGTGGCTTTCCGCAAAAGCCACTACGACATTGCCGACCTAGCCGAGCGCCTGTTTTCAGCCGATTGGTTTTACGAGCCGGCCAACGTGGGCGCCCGCATCAAGTCGCCGGTCGAGCTGGTAGCGGGGTTGCGCCGCACCCTCAGCTTGCAAGTCGATAACAAGCAGCCGCTGCTGGGCTACCAAAAAGCTCTGGGCCAAACCCTCTTCATGCCGCCCAATGTAGCCGGCTGGCCCGGCGGCCGCAACTGGATAGACTCGTCCTCTCTGCTGCTGCGCTTGCAACTGCCGTCGATTCTATTTAAAAACGCCGACTTTGCAGTGCGCCTCAAAGACGACGAAAACGACATTACGCCCCAAACAACTGGTAAGGAGCGCACCGTGCGGCCCACCGCCGGTGCCCACTTGCCGCTGGCGCCCCTCCAGCAGCTGCTCGGCGCCACGGCCGTGGAGGAGCAGCCGCGCCAACTGGCTAATTTTCTGCTGCAAGCTCCCGTGCGCCCCGAAAACCTAGCTCTGGTGCAGCAAGCCGCCAGCAAAGCCGCCACGCCTGAGGAGCGGCTGCGCACTACGCTAATCAGTCTGCTGAGCTTGCCAGAATATCAACTATCTTAAGCTGTTAGCTAATAGCCGCTGGCTGTTAGCTGACGTTCTTATCTAGCCACTTAGAAAGCTAACAGCTATAAAAATGCAACGTCGCCAATTTCTGCAATCGTCCGCGCTGGCTAGCACGCTGCTGCTGGTGCCTAAGTTTCTGCACGCGCTTGACCGGCCCGAAACCCGGCTTGCTACCCGGCTGCGCGATGCGCTCGGCGGGCAGGCGCGCCGCCTCATCGTAGTGCAGCTTAGTGGCGGCAACGACGGGCTGAATACCGTTATTCCGTACCGCAACGACTTGTATTTCAAGGCGCGGCCCTCGCTGGCGCTGAAGGAGACCGAAGGCATCCTACCCCTCAGCGATGACCTGGGCCTGCACCCGGCCATGAAGGGCCTGAAAGGTCTGTACGACCAGGGCCAGCTGGCCGTGCTCAACGCCGTGGGCTACCCCAACCCCGACCGCTCGCACTTCCGCTCAATGGATATTTGGCAGACGGGCTCGGGCTCCGACCAACTGCTGAATACCGGCTGGCTCGGCCGCTACCTCGATAGCAGCTGCGCGGGCTGCGCCCTGCCTTACCAGGCGCTGGAGGTGGACGATACGCTAAGCTTGGCGCTGAAAGGACAGTATCGCAAAGGTTTGGCTCTCAAGAATCCTGGTAAGTTTCACCAGCTCACCCAGAGCCGCTATCTGAGCCAAATTAGCCAGGAAAAGGCGCCCGCCACGGCCGTTTCGGAGCTGGATTACTTGTACAAGACGCTGGTTGAAACGGCATCGTCGGCCGACTATCTCTACGACAAGTCGAAGATTCATACCAGCACCGCCACTTACCCCAACACCGAGCTGGGCCGCAACCTCAAAACCACCGCCGAACTGATTAACTCGGGCGTAGAGTCTCGGGTGTATTACTTGGCGCTCAGCGGCTTCGATACCCACGTGCGGCAGCATGAGCAGCAAGGCCGCCTGCTGGGCGAGCTCTCGGACGGCCTCGCCGCCTTGGCCGACGACCTGCAAAAGAACGGCGAGTGGCAGAACACCTTGGTTATGGTCTTCAGCGAGTTTGGCCGTCGCGTAACCCAGAATGCCAGCAACGGCACCGACCACGGCACCGCTAATAACGTGTTCTTACTCAGCGGTGCCCTGCGCAAGCCGGGCCTGCTGAACGCCCCCGCCAGCCTCGCCGACCTCGACCAGGGCGACCTGCGCTACCAGGTCGATTTTCGCAGCCTCTACGCCAGCATCCTCACCGACTGGCTCGGCGCCGATGACCAGCTTGTGCTTGGCCCCGGCATCGAGCGGCTGGTTGGGCTGGTGTGAGGTGATACTGAGGAGCTAATAAGTTGGTAATTAAGCCGCTGTAAGTAAGCCGAACTATATCCCCGCTTGTGCTCGGCCCGTACTGGTTGTTTATCACCTCAACTTTTTACTCCTATGAAGCCCATTTCACCCACGCTGCACGGCGTACTCGACTACATGACCTGCGCTTTATTCGCGGCGGCTCCCAGCATCTTTGGTTTCACGGGTGCCTACGCCACGGTGTGCTACCTGCTGGCGGGCGGCTACCTGGTTGTTTCGCTGCTCACCCGCATGCCGTTGGGCTTGCTGAAGCTAATACCTTTTTGGGTACACGGAAAACTGGAGCTGGTAAGCGGCCCCGTATTCATTGCTTCGCCCTGGCTCTTCGGCTTTGCCCACGACAATGAAATGGCCCGTAACTTCTTCATTGCCATGGGCGTGGTGTTTCTGATTGTGTACATGCTCACGCAGTGGTATCCGCAAGACCAGACCGTGGCGGGCTATCAGAAAAGCTAACCTAAGCCTCTTACTACGAAAGAAGGGGGTAGGAATTGTTATTATCCATAACAGTCCCTACCCCCCTTTTTGCGGCCAGTAAGCCCGAAGGCTGCCTAAAGCCGGGCGCCCACAACCACCGTTTTGCGGTACTCGCGCCGCTCGCCGCCGCTGGGCCGAAACAGCTCGACATGCAGGATGTAGTAGCCCACGGCCGCCTTGCGTCCGTGCTCGTCGAGGCCATCCCACTGCACGAAGCCGGTGGTGGGCAGGCTTTCGTTGCGCACGAGGTGGCGCGTGAGCTGGCCCAGGGCGTCGTACACCGTCACGGAGCCCACGTAGCCGGGCTGGTCGAGCTGGTAGTTGAGGGTCGTAAAATCCTGCTGTCCATCGTCGTCGGGCGTGAATAGCTCGGGCACCACAGTTAGTTCCTGGCCATTGCCCACGGCATCCTGCGCCTGCGAGTTGGGCCGCCCCGGTGTGGCGTAACCCACTGCCCCCGCCGCCGAGTGAAAATTGCTGGCCAAGCTCGGTCCTTGCGTCCGAATGCGCTCTAGCGACACGCCCGCCTCGGTGCTCAGCAAGGATAATTGCTGACTTTTGTCGTAGGCATAATGGTCTAGCTCCAAATTACTTTGGTCGTAGAGGTACACCGTGCCCGCGTCGTTATCTAAGGTCGGAAAGTTAGTCACGGCCAGCAGCGCCGCCGCGTCGCTGCTGGTCGGGTACTGCGCCTGCAAGATGTCGGCGTCGCTGGTGAGGGCCACCAGCTGGCCGGGCGCCACGATGTAGGGCTCGGTAGGGCTGATAACGCAGATGGTTAAGCCGCTGCTTTTCTGATTAGTAAGCTGGTAGCCTTGCAGGTTGAGGTAGCGCAGCGAGCGGTTGAGCACCTCCACAAAATACACCCCTCCCGAGCGGTGATTGAACAACAATTCGTTCACGACCACATCGCCGGGCTGGGCCGCCTCGGGCAGCGCTACCCCCATCGAGCTGAGCAAGCCGCTGGCATTGCCTGCGCAGTCGGTGGCGTGCGCCACGGTCACTGTCAGTGGCCGGCTGGGCTGCAAAGCTGTGCTCAGCTGCAAGTCAACAGCCCGAAAATCAGGCCCTACAGGCACCACTTGGCTTACGGCTGGTGCAGCGCCCGTGCTGCTTTGCAGGCTGTAGAGCGCCGGGTTGGCGGCCGTAGCGCTATCCAGCTTTTCGCCAAAATATACTCGTAGTAAGCTGGGGCTCAGGGCAACGGCGCGCAGCAGGGTAGGGGCCGCGCGGTCGGGGTTGGCGGCGGCTACGCTGTTGCGGCGGCCGGGCGTGCCGCCGCTGGCATCCTGGCTGGCCTGCCAGTTGGCGGCCCCGCCGCAGTAGTTAGTGGGGTCGAGCATTTCCAAGGTCCAGCCACCGTTTTGCTTGCGTAGGTCGCGGTACCAGGCGTCGGTGTAGGCTACTTCAAACAAGGTGGTGCCGGCGCGGCCGCGCAGCACCAGCTGGTCGCCGGCATTAGTCAGGCTTGGGAAGTTGATGAGCCCGTACACCTTGCCATAAGGTGCAAATTGCGTGGCGCGCGTCGAGCCACACACCACGGCGTACTGGCCGGGTAGCAGCTTGGCCGTGTCAGGCAGCACGGCCGCTGTGGTGCTACCCGGCTTAAATAAGCGTACGCCACGTAAGCTGAGGGTTTTAGCGGCGGTGTTATTATATATTTCTACGAACTCCGAAGCCGGCAAGCCAACGGTTGGTGTTTCATCGACCATGATTTCGGTGATGTGTAGCTCGCCTACACCCGGCGCCACCGGCACCCCGCCAAACGTAGCCGTGAGCGGCCCCGCCGCCACATTGCCGTAGAGGTCAGCCAGCTCGCGTACTTCCAACGTGTTGCTATTCAGAAAATCCTGCCCAAACGTGAGCCGCACCACCACCGGGCTCTGGGCCGATACCTGGGCCGTGGCCGGTACTGCGCCGCTGGCCAGCCGGTAGCGCGCTGGCTCTGCTGCCGTGGCCGGGTCTACGGCTTCGTTAAAAACGACATCAACCGTGCGGGCGTCCACCGCCGCGGCCCGTGTCAGGAGCGGCGCCGTGGCATCGGTGACGGTAAAATCGTCAAAGTAAAAGTTCTTGCCATTGGCCGAAGAATACAGTAGCGACACGCCCACCACGGCGCTGCGCTGGTAGGTGTTGTCGAGGGGGGTAGGGGCTTCCGCCACGAAATTGTGGCCGCCGCTGAGGTCGTGCGCCAGCGTCCATTGGCCTTGCAGCGAGCGGGTTACGCGCACCCGCACCAGGTTGTTAGTCGTAGAACTAAGCGTACCGTTCTGGCCGTCGATGAGGGGGGTAGGGCTGCGGGCCGAGTCTTTGCGGAAGAGGCTCACCTCATCGTTGGTACCGCCCAGGCGCACGAAGTAGCCCTTAGTGGCCGCGCTCTTGAGGTCGGGCTGCGAGGCCAGCAGCCACACATCGGCTAGGTTGGCCGAGGAAGTCGCCAGCTTCAGGTTGGCCCAAAACTCCCAAGTGGTACCGGTGCTGGCCTGGCACGGCGTCACGAGCTGCAGTTGCGTGCCCGTCACGGCCGGGCCGCTGCTTTGCAAGGCTTGGCCGGCCGTGACGGTAAAGCTGGCCGCGTCGCCCGTCCAAGCGGGAGCTTTAGTGAAGTCGCCGTCGGCAAAAGTTTCGGCTAGTTGGGCATGAGCCGCGAGCGGCAGTAGGTTTACCAGAAAAAACAGCAGGATGTAAAGATGCCTCATCAAAAATCAATAGCGTAGAACTTTTGCCGACCAAGTAAGCCCTTAAAAGTCGAACTACAACGCCGAGGCTGCGAGAGCTTCGTTGATAAGTGGGCAGCAGAAGTAACGCGAGGTACTTCGCTAGCTAACAAAGCCTTTAGCTGCTTGATTTCATCCTGTATGTTCCTGTTTATACCATATAAAACTCCCAGGAAATACGGTCAGGGTCTTTGAAGGCCACGTACTGCATGGGGCCTACGGTATCCGTTTTTACGCCGGTGTTTTCGACCCCCGCGGCCTGCAGCGCGTCGGCCACGCGGTGCAGCTCGGCCTCATCTTCGCAGGCAATGGCGATGTGGTCGAGGCCCACGTTGAAGGGCGTGAAAGTGCCACCTCCAGGGTAGGTAGGCGCCGCCTGCTTAAAGCCGATGAACGTGGACCCTACCAGAAACCCCAGTATCTCGGGGGTGTCGAGCGCTATTGGCAAGCCCAGCAAATCATGGTAAAACGCCTTCGCGCGGGCAAAGTCGGTAGTGCGCAAGGCCACGTGGGCCAAGCCCTTGGTTTTGGGTTGAATGGACATTGGGTAGTGGGGTAGGTGAAAGGCAATACTGATTCTTCTAACTACTATTGTCCCTTCTGGGTTGGCTGCCTGGCCCCATCCAAGCGCCGCACCCTAAACTCGCGTGTTTTGCCGACCTTTGCCCGGCCCCGGCTGGCACAAGGCCGCCCGGCCTACGTCTTGATTAATTGCCTTTGCTAATGAAAATTGCTGTAGTGGGTGCCACCGGGCTGGTGGGCACCGAAATGCTGAAAGTGCTGGCCGAGCGCCAGTTTCCGGTAACTGAGCTGCTGCCCGTGGCTTCGGCCAAATCGGTGGGCCAGCTGGTTCATTTTCAGGGAAAAGACTACCCCGTGGTGAGCATGGAAGACGCCATTGCGGCCCGCCCGGCCATCGCCATCTTCTCGGCGGGGGGTAGCGTGTCACTGGAGTTTGCCCCTAAGTTTGCCGAGGTTGGCACCACGGTCGTAGACAATTCCTCGGCCTGGCGCATGGACCCCACCAAGAAGCTGGTGGTGCCCGAAGTGAACGCCCACGAGCTCACCAAAGACGATAAAATCATTGCCAATCCGAATTGCTCGACCATCCAGATGGTAGTGGCCCTGAATGATTTGCACAAAAAATATAAAGTTGAGCGCCTCGTAGTAAGCACTTACCAGAGCGTGACCGGCACCGGCAAAAAAGCCGTGGACCAGCTCATGCAGGAGCGCGCTGGCCAGCCCGTAACCAACGCCGCCTACCCCCACGCCATCGACCTGAACGTGCTGCCCCACATCGACGTGTTTCAGCCCGGTGGCTACACCAAGGAGGAGCTGAAAATGGTGAACGAGACGAAGAAAATCATGGGCGACGATAGCATCCGCGTTACGGCCACCTGCGTGCGCGTGCCCGTCATGGGCGGCCACTCCGAGTCGGTAAACGTGGAGTTTGCTCAGGACTTCGACCTCGATGAGGTGCGCGACGTGCTGCGCCACACCGAGGGGGTAGAACTGGTCGATGACCCCGCCCAAAATTCCTACCCCATGCCCAAAGACAGCCACGGCCACGACGCCGTGCTGGTCGGCCGCCTTCGCCGCGACGATACGCAGCCTAATACTCTAAATATGTGGATTGTAGCCGATAACCTGCGCAAAGGTGCTGCCACCAACGCTGTGCAAATTGCGGAATATTTGCTGGCGCATGGACTGGTAGAGAATAAGTAATCTTGGCCATTTAGCCTAAAAGTCGCACGTCCTGCTTCAGCATGCTCAGCAGAACGTGCTTTTCTTTGGTGTAATACGCGAACTGTTTGAAGAGGAAACGATTGGCGTACCACCACTTAGCTCATGGCGTGCCCAATGGTCAGCGCTGTATTCAGCAGACAGTGGGTAGCCACGGCGGTCCACACCGAACCGGTGCGCTCGCGCACCCACAAAAAAAGCAGCCCCATCGAGCAGGTATAGAGCAACTCGCCAGCAGTGAAGTGGAAGAGCGATAAGCTGTAGTAAAACCAGCGGTGCCTCCCGCCCGGGAAGTGCCAATAAGTCAGAAAGTCGCTTGGGAATTTAATGCTGTGGCCCAGCGCAAAGAGTACTACGCTTACCAGTCCGCCCCAACTAGTGCGGGTGCCCAGCAACGGTAGCGGGCGCAGAAAAATCCGGCCGAGCAGCCGGAGCAGCACGCCTCGGTAAAATAGCTCTTCCTCCAGGCCCGGCACCAAGGAGTAGAATACCTGCTCGGGCCACCAGAGAGTACGAAATCCGTGCCGTGAGAAGTAAGCATCCACGAGCAGCAGAGCGGCTACTGCCGCTACTACCGGGCCAACGACGTGTAGGGCCTCCGGCCGGGGCCACCGCAGCTTGGCTTCGGCCGGCGTAACCCACTTCCACCAGTACACCAAACAGGCCGATAGAAGCAGCCCGAGCAGTTTATTAATCCAGTCTACTTGGTGGTCTAGGTTAGCCCAAGTAGCGGATGGTTGGACGCCGAATAAAGAAGCCCAAAGTGACCACGACGGTAATACGAGCGTACAGGCGTGCAACCCACAAGCCAAGGCGGCTAAGCCGACGAGTTTGGGCGCGGCTTTCAATCTGGCCGCGCATAGTCCCAGGCACAATAGCCCCCAGAACAATCCCCAAATTAGGATGAGGGTAAACTCATTTAGTAGCCAAGGTAGAATACCATCAAATCCATCCGCCATAAAAAGGCCATTATTCTATAGCTGGCTTTACTCGAAAAGAGGCGCATTAATAACGAGCAGGCAGATAGCAATTTTCTCGATGTAAGTCGGATTGCGCGACCATACAAATCTCAAGGTCTGCGGCTGATAATCGTTAAGCATGGCAGCCTAAGCGGCGCTACTTATCCACGTAGTACTGCAAATTCTCCTTCGTAATAATATCGAGCGGCAGGTACTTTAGCAGCGGCACTTCCTTTTTGAAAACCAGCACGTCGGCTAGCGCATAGATGCCGCGATAGCCTTGTTTCTTCGGATTTTGATTTATCAGAAAATCAATAATATTCTCGTGCAGGAAGTGAATATTTTTTTCCAGTAAGTCATACCCGACCAGTCGGATGTCCTCGCGGCGGTAGGCTTGCAGGTAGGGCGCAATTTCGTAGGCCTTGGACGTGCTCACGAATATCCCTTTGAGCTGAATATCAGCATCATCCAGCAAGCGGTTGAGCTGCCGGGCAAACGCCGGCTCCGATGGGTGGGGTAGGTCGAGGCTGATGATATTGTACGGGCTCTTGTAGGGCTCATCGGCCGGGCCATCGAGCGTAGGCGCGAGCTGGGCGAAGTAGTCGCGAAAGCCCCGCTCTTTCTGCGTGATGTGCACCGAGTTGGCGATGTCCTCGGCGATGTGTGCAATCAGGAAAGTGCCCGGCTGCGGCTGCCCAAACTGCACCAGCTTGCCCGCCAAAAAACCGCTCTGATACGAGTCCTGCCCCACGTAGCTCAGCGATTGCAGCTCGGCGATGTATGTGTTGAACAGCACGTACGGAATGCCCTGCTGCTGCCAGCGCTCAAAAAAAGCCAGCGACTCGCGGTAAAACAACGGCGCAATTAGAATGCCGGCAGGCTCCGACTTCGTGGCCGCCTCGGCCTGCTCCAAAAACGAATTGACCTGCGTGACATCGTAGGAATAAACGGCAATCTGCACGCCATACTGCTTTAGCTCGCGGGCGGCTTTTTCGAGGCCATTGCGCGGCGCTTGCCAGTAGGGGTCCAGGGTATGGTCGGGCTGAATGACGGCCAGCTGGTAGGTGCGGTTCGAGCCCAGCGTGCGCGCAATTAGGTTGGGCTCGTACTCCAATTCCTTCATCATGAGCAGCACTTTCTGCCGCACCTCCTCCGACACCCGGCCCCGGTTGTGCAGCACCCGGTCCACGGTTCCTACCGACACGTTGGCCTTGGCCGCGATATCCTTGATGCGCACCGCCGTTTTTCCCATGAGTGTATTCCGCGCTTGCTTAAATGTTGTCAAAGGTATACTTGAAAGCAACAGCAGGAAAACCAGTTTGGGTGAATGCCTGGCACCTTGGCTGCCAACAGGGGGGTAGGCGCTACAAGCCCACGCGTGGTATGATATAAGAGCGGGCGTGCAGCGCTTGCCCTACCTGCATAGCGTTACGTAGCATCTGGATATTGTCATACCCGTTCGCGGAGCAAGTGTGTTGCATTAGCTGTAAAAAATATTTTGCGTGTGCGCACACTTGAAATAGATATTTTTGCGTGCGCGCGCACATTATTTTAATTATTCGCTTGGTTCGCTTGCATAGTGTCCTTAAGTTTGAACCAGATAAGCCAGCAGCTAACCGGAAAGTTCTATTCAATAGCAGCTGTAAGCATTGGCACATAGTAGAATTTAGAACCTTCTATGCCCACTTTCGAAACTTAGGCGCTGCGCCAAAATCCAGCCTACCCTTGTGCCCGCGCCGTTGCTGCCCGGCACCTTCCTGCTTCGTTCTTAAAACCCCGATTTTTAAACTCGAAAACCAGTCATGGAAGTTTTAAACTACCCCGAAACCACCTTCGAGAAGCTTCCAGTCACCATTTTCGAAGAGTCTGGCGAGGGCGCCATCAGCATCGCCCAGGAAATAGCCGCTCTCATTCGCAGCAAGCAGCAAAAAGGCAAACGGGCCGTGCTGGGGCTGGCCACCGGCTCGTCGCCCATCGGCGTGTATAAGGAGCTGATTCGCTTGCACCGGGAAGAAGGGCTGAGCTTTCAAGATGTCGTGACGTTCAACCTCGACGAGTACTACCCCATGCCGCCCGACGAGCTGCAGAGCTACGTGTATTTCATGCACGAGCAGCTGTTCAACCACGTCGATATCCGGCCCGAAAACGTGCATATCCCCGACGGCACGCTGCCCATCGAGCAGGTGCGGGCGTATTGCCAGGCCTACGAGCGGCAGATTGAGGAATGCGGCGGCCTCGACTTGCAGCTGCTAGGCATTGGCCGCACCGGCCACATTGGCTTCAACGAGCCGGGCTCGTCCATCAACTCGCCTACCCGGCTGGTGAAGCTTGACCCACTGACGATTACGGATGCAGCCAAGGATTTTATTAAGGAAGAGTACGTGCCACTGCGGGCCCTCACGATGGGGGTAGGCACCATCATGAAAGCCCGCCAGATTATCCTGATGGCCTGGGGTGAGGGCAAGGCCAAAATCTTGCAGGAAACGGTAGAAGGCCGGATTTCGGAGGAAGTGCCGGCGTCCTTTCTGCAGCAGCACCCCAACGTGAAGGTGGTGGTAGACCAGTGGGCCGCCCTGGAGCTGACGCGCATCAAAACGCCCTGGCTGGTGGGCATGTGCGCCTGGGATAACAGCCTGATTAGGAGAGCCGTAATTTGGTTGAGTTTGAAAACGCAGAAGCCCATTCTCAAGCTCACCGACGAAGACTACAAAGATGGCAGCCTGAGCGACCTGCTGGTAGAAGCCGGTAACGCGTACAACCTGAACATCAAGGTATTCAACACTATCCAGCACACCATTACCGGCTGGCCGGGCGGCAAGCCCAACTCGAACGATGCCCAGCGGCCCGAGCGCGCCGAGCCGGCTCATAAGCGGGTGCTCATCTTCTCGCCGCACCCCGACGACGACGTGATTTCGATGGGCGGTACCCTGCTGCGGCTCGTCGACCAAAGCCACGACGTGCACGTGGCCTACCAGACCTCGGGCAACATCGCCGTTTTTGATGACGACGCCCGGCGCTTCGCCGATTTTGCCCTCGATTTTGCGCAGAAGCTGCACGTGGGCGCTACTAAGATGCAGCGCGAGCACGCCGAAGTAGTGGAGTTTCTGAAGCATAAGAAGCTAGGCGAGGAAGACAGCCCACTCGTGCAGGATATTAAGGCGCTCATCCGCAAGGGCGAAGCCGCGGCGGCCTGCCGCTTCTGCGGGGTGAAGGAAGAGAACGTGCACTTCATGAACATGCCGTTCTACGAAACCGGGCAAGTAAAAAAGAAGCCCTTGGGCGAAGAAGACATTCAGGAAACAGTAGATATCCTGCAGGAAATCAGACCACACCAGATTTTTGCGGCCGGCGACCTGCGCGACCCGCACGGCACGCACCGCGTCTGCCTCGATGCCATATTTGCCGCTCTGGCTCGCCTCAAAGGCCAAGAGGCCTGGGTGGACGATTGCTACCTGTGGCTCTACCGCGGCGCCTGGCAGGAATGGGACGTGGAGGAAATCGAGATGGCCGTGCCCATCAGCCCCGAGGAGCTGATGCGCAAGCGCAAAGCCATCTTCAAGCACCAGTCGCAGAAGGACAGCGCTGTGTTTCCGGGCAACGACAAGCGCGAGTTCTGGCAGCGTTCCGAAGACCGCAACCACGCCACCGCCAAGCTCTACGACCGCCTCGGTCTGGCCGAGTACGAGGCGATGGAAGCGTTTGTGCGCTACCGATTCTAAAGGTTTCGGGCGCCCGGTTTCACTTCCTACCCCCCTCCTCAGAAGAGAAGGGCCTGCTGCGTAGCGGCAGCACCACCGCGGTTTTCCGCTCCCGAAGGGGGTAGGGAGCGGGGTAAGCTGCTGGGTCAAAGAACAGCGTTCAGGCGAAAGTCAGGGTAAATAACAGGTTATGCATCAATTACCTCCATGGAAAAGCCTAAGCCCACCGCCCTCCCGCCCCTGGTCATCATTGGCGCGTTGTTTTTCATCTTTGGGTTCATCACCTGGCTCAACGGCACGCTGATTCCGTTCCTGAAGCTGGCCTGTGAGCTGACGTACTCGCAGGCGCTGCTGGTCACGTTTGCCTTCTACATTGCCTACGTTTTCCTGGCCATTCCCTCGTCGCTCATTCTGCAAAGGACGGGCTGCAAAAGCGGCATGACGCTGGGGCTGCTCGTGATGGCAGCGGGGGCGCTGGTGTTTGTGCCGGCCGCGCAGGCCCGCTCGTTTGTGCTTTTTCTGGTAGGCCTGTTTGTGCAGGGCGCCGGGCTGGCGTTGCTGCAAACGGCTTCCAATCCCTACGCCAGCATTCTGGGACCCATCGAGAGCGCGGCCCGGCGCATCAGCATCATGGGCATTTGCAACAAGATAGCCGGCGCCCTGAGCCCCGTTATTATTGGTGCGGTGGTGCTGAAAGGCGCTACCGGACTCGAAAAACAGCTGGCTGGCGCGCTCTCGCCCGTCCAGAAAGAAGCGCTGCTTCAGCAGCTAGCGGGCCGGGTGGTCATGCCCTACCTCAGTATGGCGGCCGTACTTATCAAGCGCTCCGGCTTGCCAGAAATCGCTACCAGTCATACAGATATAGTAGCAGACACCCAGGAGCCGGCCAAGAGCATCTGGCAGTTTCCGCATCTGTTACTAGGGGTAGGAGCCATTTTTTTCTGCGTGGGTGTCGAGGTTATCGCCGGTGACACTATCATTCAGTACGGCCGGTCGCAGGGCATTAGCCTGGATATTGCCCGCAACTTTACTTCTTTCACGCTCATTGCCATGTTGTTGGGCTATTTTATCGGGGTAGCAACTATTCCCCGATACGTAAGCCAGCAGGCGGCGCTCGGTATTTGCGCCAGTGTGGGAGTGGTCTTTACGGGTGGCATCCTGCTCACCCATGGCTATGCGTCGGTGCTGTGCGTGGCCCTGCTGGGGCTGGCCAACTCGCTGATGTGGCCGGCTATTTTCCCGCTGGGCATTAAAGACTTGGGTAAATTCACGGAGCAAGGCTCGGCGCTGCTGATAATGGGCATCGGGGGCGGGGCCGTGCTTCCTTACCTGTACGGGAAGCTCAGCGAGCAGCTGGGCCTGCAAAACGCCTACCTGCTGCTCGTGCCTTGCTACCTGTACCTGCTGTTTTTTGCCCTCAAGGGCCACGCCTTCCGGGCTAAGCGCCAAGTGAAGTACGCTGTCTCTGCCTTGTAAAAATATTGGCTATGAAAATCAAGCTGTTACTACTAATAACCTGGCTGGTTTTGCTACTGGTGCCGGGGGTAGGGCGGGCTCAATTTCGGGTGGTGGGCTACCTATCGGCCTGGCGCGGCGACGTTACTGCGGCCCAACTCGGCCAGCTTACTCACCTCAACTACGCCTTTTTGCAGCCCACCGCCACCGGCGGCCTGGAGCCCCTGGCTAACCCCGCCAAGCTGCGGCGGCTGGTAGCGGCCGCCCACACCGCCAAGGTGCGGGTGCTGATATCGGTGGGCGGCTGGCACGACGGCGACCACAGCGCTTTCGATGCCATCGGGGCCGACGCGGGCCGCACCAGCACCTTTGCTGATAACCTCGTGCGCTTCGCCGCCGACTACCAGCTCGATGGGGTAGATATGGACTGGGAGCACCCCGACTCTACTACCGCGCCGGGCTTCGCGGCCCTGATGCAGCAGCTCGCTACCCGGCTGCACGCCCAAGGCAAGCTGCTGACGGCCGCCGTGGCTGGCGGCACCTGGGCCGGGCCGGGCATCTTACCCAGTGTGTACGACTGCGTTGACTTTCTGAATATTATGGCCTACGACTCGCCGCCGCCCGCGCACGCCACCTATGAGCAGGCCGCCCAAACGCTGGCCTACTGGCGAGGCCGCGGCTTGCCCGCCAGCAAGACCGTGCTGGGCGTACCCTTCTACGGGCGGCCCAGCGAAGAATCATTTGCCGCGCTGCTGGCCCGCGGCGCCGACCCTCGCGCCGACATGTTCGGGGGGGTAGGCTACAACGGCCTGGCCACCATCGAGCGCAAAACCAGCCTCGCCCTAAGCCAGGCCAGTGGCATCATGATTTGGGAGCTGACGCAGGACGCGGCGGGCACCAACTCCCTGCTCACTACCATCAGGCAGGTGGTGCGCCGCACCGCACCGTCGGCTCGGTAGCTGCGAACAGGCCAACACTTAGCTGCTCATCGGAAAATTATATCTTAATCAACTACATATTTTTTTCTTTGGATTGCTCGGTTATTCAGTATTCGGGGGGGTAGGGCCCAGCAATGCTACTAAATGTTTTTGCGTGTGCGGACACTTTGAGTGAATGTTATTGCGTGTGCGCACACATTTATTTCTATACTTACTTGGTTTATATAAGTTAAGTAGCTATGTTTGAGCCGGGCTATTAACTGCCTGTTTGAAAAGTCTTATCCAGTGGCCAGCACCAGGTCGGATAAGGAAGCCTATTGAGAGCCTGCTACTTGGCTTGGATTGCCGGTGGCACCCGGCCAAAAATGAAGGCGCGGCTGGTCGCGCAGTGTTATTGAAACGGTCAAGCACTTAAAGTTTTTGCCCTGCCTATTCACGCACAACTTGATAAGCCACAAACCTGGGCTGAACCTGAGCAAAAGCTGGCTGGCAGCAAGTAAGCGCCGCCCTGAGCCAAGAACAGTTCTTTTATTTGCTACCTGGCTACAGCCTGGTTTTTGTCGAAGCCACCATGTGTTTGGCCAAATAACTAGGCTTTTAGAGCCGTCTTGTTGCGTTTTTTCAACCACAAACCCCCCATTGTAAGGCTATGAAAAAAATTACTTGGCTCACTTTTCTGCTGCTGCTGAGCTTGTGTAGCTTGGTGCAGGCGCAAACTGTGACGGTCACCGGCAAGGTGACCGACGCAAAAAATACGTCCTTGCCGGGGGTGACGGTGCTGGTGCAAGGCAGCACCAAAGGCACCAGTACCGACGCCAATGGCAACTATTCGCTGGCGGTGCCCGAAGCGGCTTCGCTGGTTTTCTCGTTTATCGGCTACACCGCGCAAACTGTACGGGTAGGAGGGCAGTCGGTCATTAACGTGGCGCTGGCCGAGAATACGCAGGCGCTCGATGAGGTAGTCGTGACGGCCCTCAACGTGTCGCGCGAGCGTAAAACCCTGGGCTACTCCGTGACGGAAGTCCAGGGCAGCTCGCTGACCGAGGCGCGCGAAACCAACGTGGCTAACTCGCTGGTAGGCAAAGTAGCCGGCCTGAACGTGAACTCTACGGCCGGCGGCGTTGGCTCGTCGAGCAACGTTATTATCCGCGGTCCGTCGAGCATCAGCCAAACCAACCAGCCGCTCTACGTCATCAACGGCGTGCCGGTGGAAAACCAGCCCAGCAATAACAACAGCGGCGGGCAGTACGACAACGGCCCCGACCTGGGCGACGCCATTTCTAACATCAACCCCGACGACATCGCCACGATTTCGGTGCTCAAGGGCGCGGCGGCCTCAGCCCTCTACGGCTACCGGGCCAAGGCCGGCGTTATTCTGATAACGACCAAGAGCGCTAAGGGCAACGACGGTATCGACTTCAACAGCAACTACGTGGCGCAGCGGGCGTTTACCCTCACCGACTGGCAGTACCAGTACGGCCAGGGCTCCAACGGGCTCAAGCCGGACTCGGCCACAGCCGCTGCGCAGTCGGGCAACTCCAGCTGGGGCGCAAAGCTCGATGGCTCACCGGTGGTGCAGTTCGACGGCGTGGTGCGGCCCTACGTGGCGCAGAAGAATAACATCCGCAATTTCTACCAGACGGGCGGCGCCCTGACCAACACTATCGCCTTTAACAAGAGCTTCACGGGCGGCTCGGTGCGCCTCTCGGCCAGCGACCTAGCTAATAAATCGACAGTGCCCAACTCGCGGCTCGACCGCCAGACGTTCAGCTTCGTGGGCACCTTCGACCCGTTCAAGCGCCTG
>CALMOO010000595.1:0-13840 GCA_937871705.1 uncultured Hymenobacter sp. | reverse complement strand
ACATTCTAGAGCAGGCCCAGAACCGGTCCATCCTGTCGGACGGCCCCGGCAACTCGAACTTCAACGTGGCCTTTCTGCCGACCAGCCTCGACGTGCGCGACCTGAAAGGGGCCAATGGCAACGGCACGCGGCCCGATGGCACCGAGCTGACCTTCAACACCGGCAACCCTTACAACACCAACCCCTACTTCGCCGCTTATAAGTTTGTAAATAATACCACCCGCGAGCGCCTGCTCTCGACTGTGACGGCCCGCTACACCCTCGACAACGGCTTGTTCCTGCAGGGGCGGGTAGGGCGCGACGGCTACACCGACAGCTACACCACCGTGACGCCCTCGGGCACGGCCTACCGCGCGCTGGGTAGCATTGGGGAAACTCGCTCGCAGTTTGTGGACCTCAACGCGGACGGCCTAGCAGGCAAGACGTTCCGGGTTGGCGAAAATTTCTCCTTCACGCCCAACGTGGGGGGTAGCTACCGCCGCACCCGGCTGCAAGGCTTCCAGAATTTCGGCAACGACTTCGCCATTTTCGGCGTCAATACCCTCGGCAACACCGCCAGCCGCTCGGTGGCGCCCCTCTACAGCGACCTGGAAGTGCAGTCGGCATACGGCTCGCTGGACTTATCTTATAAAGAATACCTGTTCGTGACGGGCACTGTGCGGCGCGACTGGTTTTCGTCGCTCGCCACGCCGGGCACCAACAACAACCTGGGCACTACCTACCCAGGGGTGAGCGGCTCGTTCGTGTTCTCGGAGCTTTTTAAGCCCGATTTCCTCTCCTTTGGTAAAGTCCGGGCGGGCTACTCAAGAGTGGGCCAAGCCACTGACCCCTACCGCACCCAGCTTCAGTACTCGCTCTCCTCTAATCCGCTGGGCGGCTTTCTCTTCGGCGGCCCTTCCGACTCCAACATCCCGAATCGCGGCTTGCGGGCTTCGAGCGCCACGGAGCTGGAAGTCGGCACCGAGCTGGCTTTTGTCGAGAACCGTTTGCGGCTGGATTTGACCTTCTACAAAAAGAAGTCGACCGGCGAAATTGTCAACACGCCGGCTTCCATCACTTCGGGCTACTCGGGCGCCGTGCTGAACGCGGGCGAGCTGCAAAACAAGGGGGTAGAGATGCTGCTGACCATTCTGCCGGTGCGCTCTACCAACTTCACCTGGACTTCCTCCTTCAACGGGGCTTATAACCAAAGTCGGGTGATTTCGCTGGCCGGCGGCCAGCAGCAGTCGGTGTATGCTACCTCGCGCTCGGGGGTAGGCTTTGTGGGGCAGCAGGTGGGTAAGGCTTTCGGGCAAGTGCTGGCTTATGACTACAAGCGCAACACCGACGGCACCATCGTGCTGGGCCCCGACGGCGTGCCCGCTCGCGGCAACCTGACGGCCTACGGCAGCGCCTACCACCCCTGGACGATGGGCTGGAGCAACGATTTCACCTTCAAGCGCTTCAACTTGGGCGTGCTGATTGACGGCAAGTTTGGCGGCAAAATATTCTCGGCCACCGACTACTACGGCACACTTTTCGGCCTGCGCCAGGAAACGCTGGTGAATCGCGAAGGCACTTTCGGGGACCAAAAAGTCAACGCCCAGACCTACTACGGCACGCTGGCCAACAACGTGTCCAATCAGTTTGTGCAGGACGCCAGCTTCATCAAGCTGCGGCAAGTGACGCTGGGCTACTCGTTTGGCAATACGCTCTTCGGCGGCCGGGTGCAGCGCCTGACTCTGAGCCTGGTGGCCCGCAACCTGTTCTACCTGCGGCGCCTGACCGACAACATAGACCCCGAGGGCAGCTACAGCGCCTCTTCGCAGGGCCTGCAGCTGGGTGGCGTACCGCCGTCGCGCACGTTCGGAGCTAATTTGAGCGCTAAATTCTAATTGCTTTATTTCTTATGAAAAGCCTCCCTACTAAATATACCGCGCTGCTGAGCGCCGCCCTGCTACTGGGCAGCGGCTGTACCAAGAACTTCGACGACATCAATACCAACCCGACGACTTACAGCCAGTCGTCGTTCAACCCCAACTACGTGCTGACCCAAACGCAGCTGACGTATACCGGCGACACGGACTTTGCCTTCGAAACCTGGCGCTCCAACCTGATTTACTGCTCGACCATGATGCAGGGCCTGGCCACGGTGATAAGCTACTGGGGAGGCGATAAGTACCAGCTCAACGAAGGCTATACGGCCGCTTACTGGGAGCGCAGCTACAGCAACCAAGTGAAGCCCGTGACCGACCTGGTAGCCTCGACCGATGGCAAGCCCGAATACAAAAACCTGCACCAGATAGCCCGCATCATGCGCGCCCTGGTGATGGAGCGCATCACCGACCTCTACGGCGATGCACCGTACTCGCAAGCCGGTCAGGGCTACTACCAAGGCATTATCACGCCCAAATACGACACCCAGCAGGCCATCTACGCCGACCTGCTCAAGGAGGTAGAAGAAGCCACTGCCGCCCTCGACCCGGCCGCCGACAAGCCAGCTGGCGACGTTTACTACAAGGGCGACATCGCTAAATGGCAGCGGCTGGGCAACAGCTTACTGCTGCGCATAGCCATGCGCCTCGTTAAGGTAGAACCTGACAAGGCCAAACTCTACGCCACGATGGTGCAGGGCAAAACCATGCAGAGCGACGCCGATAATGCCTACGTGGTGTTTGATGTGGCCGGGGGCCGCGCCACCCAGAACCGCAATAGCCAGGTGCTGCTCGGCGACGGCGGCCAGGAGAACTACTACGTGAAATGGTCGAAGACCTACATCGACTTCCTGAAGAACAACAACGACCCGCGTCTGTCGCGCATTGCCGTCACCCAGCTCTACTTGAAGGACGATAGCAAAACCCAGAACTCCTCGCCCAACTCGACGGCGGCGGCGCAGAAGGGCCTGGCCAATGGCTACGACCTGAGCGGCCGGGCCGGCATCGACGTGAAATTTTCACCTGGCTACACGAACTTCCCGGATTTCTCCTCGCCGAATCCGAACATGATTAAGCGCAACGGGCCCGCGTTTATCCTGACCTACGCCGAGTCGGAGCTGCTGCTGGCCGATGCCGCGCAGCGCTTCGGGGTGGGCAGTGCGGCCGACCACTACAACAAAGGCGTGACGGCGGCTATGACCTACCTCAGCCAGTACGACCCCAGCCTGGCCGTGGCCCCGGCCGAGGCCGCTACCTACCTCGCGGCGCACCCTTTCAACGCGGGCACGGCCCTGGAGCAGATTAACACGCAGTACTGGGCCCTGACCAACTCCATGCTCGACTTCTACGAGTCGTGGTCGAACTGGCGCCGCACTGGCTATCCCGTGCTCACGCCGGTAAATTATGTCGGCAACTCCACCGGCGGGACGATTCCGCGCCGCTTCCCTTACCCAATTTCCGAAACCACCAGCAACCCCGACAACTACAAAGCGGCCGCCGCGGCCGTGCCAGGCGGCGACTTCCTGACCGGCCGCGTGTACTGGGATAAGTAAAATTGACAGGTAGCTTGTCCCCCATAGAACGTCATGCTGAGCCCCGCGAAGCATCTCTACCACACCGTTAGGATTACTAACCAGTAGAGATGCTTCGACAAGCTCAGCATGACGTTCTTTTACTTTACTCGAACAAGTGCTTCTTACTCGACGAAGTGCTTTACTTCAAACTCTGCACCTTATGCCTTTCAAGCGTTCTTTGCCAACCCCCTTGCTAAAGCTTCTCGCGGTCAGTTTTCTAGCAGTGCAGCCGGCCTTGGCGCAAGTAGCCGAGATTCCGGCTCAAAGCCTGGGCTTGGTGCCGCTGCCGCGCGAAGTGAAAGCCTACGCTGCCACGTACAGCTTGCCTCAGAAAATCAGCATCTACGCGGCCGGCAAGGATGCCCAAAACGTAGCCAGCCTGCTAAAGGAGATGCTGGCGCCGCTCGGCAAAACGGTGGCGCTCACCACCAACCGCGCGGCGGCGCAGATTAAGCTGCTCACGGCCCCTACCCCCTCTCCCGAGGGCTATCGGCTGGTAGTCGATAAGGGTGGCGTGCAGATTACGGCGGCGAGCGGCGCGGGGCTTTTTTACGGCAGCCAGACGCTGTTGCAGCTCCTACCCCCCCGCGCCACCGCAGCCGTGCGCGTGCCCTACGTGCGCATCAGCGATGAGCCGGCGTTTCAGTGGCGCGGCGCGATGCTCGATGTGTGCCGCCATTTTTTCTCGGTGGAGTTTGTGAAGAAGTACATTGATTTTCTGGCCGCATACAAGCTCAATACCTTTCACTGGCACCTGACCGACGACCAGGGCTGGCGCATTGAAATCAAGAAATATCCCAAGCTGACACAAGTCAGCGCCTTCCGCAAGCAAACGCTCATTGGGGCGCAGCAGCTGTTTAAGACCCCGGCCGATTTTAAGTACGACGCTACCCCCTACGGCGGCTTCTACACCCAGGCGCAGATTAAGGAGGTGGTGGCGTATGCCCAAAAACGCTACATCACCATCGTGCCCGAAATCGAGATGCCCGGCCACTCGGTGTCGGTGCTGGCCGCCTACCCCGAGCTGGCCTGCAAGCCCGGCCCCTACGAAACCTGGACGATGTGGGGCGTGAACGAAGACATTGTGTGCCCAAGCGAGCCCACGATTCGTTTTTTTGAGGACGTGCTGGCCGAAGTGACGACGTTATTTCCGGGCAAGTACGTGCACATCGGCGGCGACGAGGCGCCCAAAACCCGCTGGAAGGAAAGCGCGGCCGTGCAAGAGATTATGAAGCGGGAAGGCTTCACCGACGTGGAAAAAGTGCAGGGCTGGTTTAACCGTCAAATCGAAGACTTTTTGACCAGCAAGGGCAAAAAGCTCATCGGCTGGGACGAGATTCTGGAAGGTGGCATCGGCCCCAGTGCCACGGTGATGAGCTGGCGCGGCGAAAAAGGCGGCATCGAAGCCGCTAAGCTCGGCCACGACGTGGTCATGACGCCCACCACCAACCTGTACCTGGACTACGGCCAGAACCCCCAGCCCCACAGCCCCTACGAGCCGTTGATGATTGGCGGCTACCTGCCCTTGGCGAAAGTGTATTCCTATAATCCGCTGCCCGCGGAGCTGACGGCCGAACAGAAAAAACACATTCTGGGGGTAGGGGCGAACATGTGGACCGAATACATTACGACGCCCGAAAAAGCGGAGTACATGTTGTTTCCGCGCATGCTGGCTGCCGCCGAAGTTGCCTGGGTGCCCGCCGCTCGTAGAAACTACGCCGACTTTTTGCCCCGCATGGGCCAGCAGTTTGCCCGCCTCGATGCGCACAAAATCAATTACCGCGTGCCCGAGCCGCTGGGCCTCGACAGCCTCAGCCTGGTGCGGCAGGGTAGCAAAGCCGTGTTTACGCTCCGCTCGCTGGTGCCCGGCGCCCAAATTCGCTACACCCTCGATGGCCAGCTGCCCGACGAAACCACCGAGCTGTATACCAAGCCGGTGGCTGTGCCGGTAGGCAGCCGCCTCACCGTGCGGGCCGTCACCATCGCCCCCAACGGGCGCAAGAGCCCCCCAGCCGAACTGCTGGTGCGGTAGGCAAGAAGTGAAATAAAGAAAAGGGGAATGACTGAAAAAGCCGGTACCGGCAATTTTCAGTCATTCCCCTTTTTTATCCTATCTATTTATCCCTACCCCAGCGAATCGAGCGCGAGGCGGTCGGGCTGCATAAGGCGGCGAAATTCGCTCACCGAGCGGCCCGTCACTTGCCGAAACTGGTTGCTCAAATGCTGGCCCGAGCTGTAGCGCAGCTGGTCGGCTATCTGCACCAGGGTCATTTCGCCGTAGCTGAGCAGCTCTTTCACCCGCTCTATCTTCATGCGAATGAGGTACTTCTCGATGGTCAGGTTCGCGGTGCGCGAGAAAACCTTGCTCAGGTGCGAGTACGTCGTGGCAAAACGGTCGGCTAGAAAAGCCGAGGTCGTGAGGGGCGCTGGCGCGGTGCGCAGGTGTTCCAGATACTCTTGCAGCACGGTTTTGATTTGCTCGGTCAGCTGCTCGGCGCGGTCCAGCAGCACGTCGAAGCCAGCCTCGCGCAGCAGCGGGGCCACTACCTTGGGGTCTACGGGCGTACTCGGCGCCAGCTGGGCGCGGCCCAGCGTCACGGCGGTAGGCTCGTAGCCAGCCTTCACTAATAGATTTTGGACCGCCTCCACGCAGCGCGGACACACCATGTTTTTAATGTGCAGTAGGTTGGTTTTCACGGTTAAAAAATTAAGAAAGTGGACTAGCCGGCCGGCGGGCGGCTGAAGCCTTACTAACCGGGCGTGCAGCGCTTGGTTTGGTTGCTGCTGCCCGGGCCACCTTGGCCTCCGGCTTCCAGCCGCGGCCAAACCAGTGGGTAGCTGCCCAGCTAATAAACGGAATAATTGCCAGAAACGTCAGCGAAAGTAGCCAGAAGCTTACGAAAAAAGCCGAAAGAAGTCGCCCAAAAAAGTAGTCACTTGTTCCAAATAAATACAAAATCAGCACTAGGCTCAGGGCTAAGCTGCTGGCAGCCAGCACACCCAAGCGCCGCCACTGATAGGCCCGCAGGCGGGCGCGCAACTGCTGCTGGAAGGAAGACGAACGTGCCATGAGGTGCAAAATTACCGCACTCACTCCGAACTACATTCGCCGGCCCCGCCGGCCCTACCTCCCACCACAACCCCGACCGGCTTTTTTCGGTACTGGCAGGTAGCCTACTGCTGAGCGCCGGCCCGTGTGGGCAGCCGTTTAGCTCCTCACATCTTTTTTCATCCTCAATGAACCGCACCTTACGCCTCCTGGGCTTGGCCGCTGCGCTGCCCCTTGCCATCAGCGCCTGCAATTCCGGCACCAAGCCGGGCGACACCAACGTAGAGCGAGGCTCCGCCAAGGACTTGGAGTCCAACAACCAGCCTTCGCGTACCAGCAAAGACAATGGTGACGGCGCTAATCTTAGCTCCAACAATGCCGATTCGCTCGCTGCCGGTCTCACCCGCGACACGACCAACCGCCCCACTGGCAAGCAGCTCTTCAATGCTGCCGACCGCGCCAAAGACCGTAACCACGACGGCCTTGCTGACTAAGTAAGCTGCCGCGTTACCCTCCTAAAAAAGGGTCTGCCTCCTGTGAGGCAGACCCTTTTTTAGCGGTCAATTGTTAGAGCATCAATTAGTTGAAAGCAAAGCCGTTGGGACCCACCTTCACGGTAACTGAGTCGATAACCTTGCCCCCGCCGGCCGGGTAGTGCAGGAAGTAGCCGTTGGAGGTGTAGCCCGTCGAGACGGCGCCATAAATGGAGTTGTCGCGCGGGTCGATGGCAAAGCCGTTGAAGCTGCGCCGAATAAAGGGGGTAGGCGGCAGGGCCGCGGCGGTGGTGCTCAGTTGGTATTCGGCGCCGTTGTAGCTGTAGTAAAGCAGTGTTTTGTCGGGGCTGATACGCAGGTCGTTGGGGTTGCCGGTGGCAAAAGGCAGGCTGAGCTGGCCAGCAGTGGCGCCGGGCGCAAAGCGCACCAGAGCGCCTTGGGTGCTGCTAATGACATCGTAGGGCGGTGCCGGATTGTAGACCGTAAAGCCCGTGCACAGCGCCCATAGGTTGCCGGCCTGGTCGGCCACTACATTGCGCGGTCCGTCGCCCACCGTCACGGTCGAGGTCACTTTATTGGTCGCCGCGTCAATCACCGACACTGTATTGTCGTAGCTGTTAGGCACGTAAAGCTTGTTGTTGAGCACCGTTAGCTGCTCGGGGCAGCGCCCCACCGTGATGCTGTCGATAACGGTGTTGTTGGTCAAGTCCAGCACCAGCACCTTGCCCGGCGCGTAGTTGGTGTACGGCCCGCGCCACGCCGTGACGTAGCCGCGCGTAGCCGAAGTAAACGTGAAGTAGCGCGGCTGCCGAATGTTTTTGATAGTAGCCACTGACTTGAAATCGGGCAGGCTCACGACTTCCACCTTGTTCGAGGCATTGACGCAGATGTAGCCGCGCGTGCCCACCACGCCCATATCCTGGATTACGTCGCCGAGCTTGGAGCCGCTATTGGCCGCCCCAAAGGCATCGATTACCAGCGACTTGGTGTTTCGGTCGAAGGCACTCACCGCACCATCGCCGGCTCCAAACTGGCCTTCGCTCAGCACATAAACGCCCGCATTGGTGGGCGAATCGGGGGTAGGAGTACTCGGGTCGCAGCCCGCCAGCAGCGTAGCGCCGGCCAGGAGCGCAAGCAGAGGTTTTTTCATAAAAAAAGAAAATGCCGAAGTCAGCTCGGCGGAGAAAAGGGTGTTCAAGTAAAAAATCAGCGGTAATTAAGCCGCAGGCTGACGCTGTAGGCGCGCGGTGGCGCCGGCCGGGCCGGGTAGCTCTCGTAGCGGCGGTTGAGCAGGTTAGTGCTTTGCACGAGTAGCGTTAGGCTGGTGCGGTGGGGTAGGGGCACGGTGCGGCCCAGCGTGCCCCCCAGCAGCCCCACCGACGGCAAAAAGCTGCTCGCCGAAGCATCGGTATAAGCGTAGCTCGTGAAGGTGAAGGCCGCGCTGCCCAGCCAGCCGCGCCACTGGTGGTCGGTGCTGAAACTAGCCCGGTGCAGCGGCACGAAGGCCAGCTGCCGCCCCACCGGGTCGGTATCGGCCGCCACGCCCTGCGTCTTCACAGTTTGGGTAAAGCTGTACGCTACCCGTGCCGAGGCCAGGTAGCGGCCCTGCCGGTGGCGCAGCACGCTGCTGGCTTCTAGGCCCTGGCTGCGCACCTGGCGCAGGTTGCGCGGCGAGTAGGCGCCGCCCGGTCCCAATGGCAGCCACTGCACCCAGTTGTTCACGAGCTGATGGAAAGCCGTTACCTCATTCTCAAGCAGCACGCCCGCTGTCTGCCCCAGCCGGTAGCGCAAGCCCGCCTCGTAGCCGCCGCCCGACTCGGCCCGCAAGTCGGGGTTGCCGCCCGGCTGCCAGTAGCGCTCGTTGAGGGTGGGCGCTCGGTAGGTGCGCGCCGCGCTGGCCTTGAAGGTGAGGCCCGGCTGCTCGGCAGGGGGTAGGGAATCCGAGGCCAAGGCGGGCCGATGCAAGTCCCATTCCAGGCCCACCGTGGGCGTGAGGGGCGCCAGGCCGGCTGGCAGCGCCGCCTGCCGCAGGTTGGCCGACAGGCGCAGGGTAGGGCGAGGGTCGTAGCGCAGCAGGGCGAAGGCGGCGGCTCGGTTTTCGGTTATCGGCGCGGCGCCGTAGCCATCCACGAGGGCCGCAAAGTGCTGCGCCTCCGCGCCCAGCCGCAGGCTGGCGCGCCGGCCCAGCGGCGCCGTGTACTCGGCCTGGCTCTGGGTGGTGCGCACCCGCGAGTTGCTGATGGCGCCCTGGTCGGAGTAATTGATAATATCCTCAAACCACGCCCCGCGTACGGCCCACTGCCCGCCGCCCGTGGTGGTGCGCCGGTAGCCCAGCACCAGGCGTCGGCTCTGGTCAATTTCGCGAGCGTTGGAGCCCGCCACGCTCACGCCCTGCTGGATTTCGCGGTCAGCGTCGGTCAGCCACACGGCCGCCGTCAGCTCGCCCGCCGCGCCTACCCGCCAGGTCAGGTCGGGGCTGAAGCTCCACTGGTGGCGCAGGGCGGCGTTTTGCATGGTGTAGCGCACCAGGCCGGCCGGCTCGCGCACCAGGTAGGGGTAGTTATTTTGAGCCTCGCGGTAGCTGGCGGCCATGCGCACGGCCAGCGTGGGCGTGGCGGTGCGAGCCTCCAGGCTGCCGCCGCGTAGGCCGAAGCTGCCGGCGTCAGCTTGCACGCTGCCGCGCAGGCCGGGCCGCCAGTCGGGCTCGGTGCGCAGCACAATGGCGCCGCCTACTGCCCCGCTGCCGTAGAGCGCTGCGGCTGGGCCGGGCTGCACCAGCAGCTGCGTGTTGCCACTGATGGGCAGCAAGGCCAAGTCGTTCTGGCCCAGCGTGGGCAGCGCGATATTGAGTCCGTTCCAGAGCACGGCCGTGTGCTGGGCCGAGGTGCCGCGTAGCGAAATGGTGGCCAGCTGCCCCGGCCCGTAGTTTTTGATATACAGCCCCAGCCGGGCGCCCAGCACATCGGCCGCGGTGCCGCCCCGGTACTGCGCCAGCACCGCCGAGTCGAGCTCCAGCCGCTGGCTGCCCACGGCAAACTGCTCGAGCCGCACAGCGCGCACCTGGGCCTCGGGTAGCCGGTGGCGCCGCGAGGTGAGGCTATCGGCGCGGCCAGACTGCGGCATGGCCTGCCCGTGCGCCCCCAGGCCGCTTGCTAGCAGCAAGGGGGGTAGGGCATGGGCCACGTGCCAGCGGGCCACGCGGTGGGCAGTGCTAAATAAATTGAGAATCAACACGAACTAAATTTTCAAGCGAAAATTCAGCTCAAAACCCGGCGTTGACCGCCCGTCGAAACGAAGCGCCCCGCTGGGCTGAGGCCGAGCCCAACCACCACTTTCACCCCGTGAGGGGGTAGGAAAGTCGTCGCGCTCATTCTCCGCTCGTCCTCCGCGAGCGCTGAACCTGTAAAGTGCCCTGGCAGGTCTCCTGGCTTGCGCTGCCGGGTGGGCGGCCTTCCCGCTGGCGTTGGTTATCAAGGCAATAACCGCGGCTGGCAGTGGCGTGGGGTGCCCACCCCGATGTAGCGCGTACAGTTGCGGGGACAGCTCCGGCTTCAAACCGGATTCCCTTTTCAACCTCGCTCCGTGGGTAGGAGTCCGGTCACCGTGGCGGGTGCAAAGATAGACCGCAGATTTAACGGATTCAACGGATTTCGTGGATACGCCCCTGCGGGGCTGGCTAGGTGGGTGCCTCAGACGGCTTGCGCGGCGCTGGGCTAAGGGATTTGCCAGCTAACCTTTTGCCGCAGTCTCGTATGCGGTAGTACTAATTGGCCTAAGTAAGCTCGCCGCAGGCGGGCGTATCCACGAAATCCGTTGAATCCGTTAAATCTGCGATTTTTTCAGAGGCCCGACGTGCTCCTCATTGCCCGCGAGCTGCTGGGCAAGCACGTTTGCACCCTGCTCGATGGCGAGCTAACGACCGGCCGCATCGTCGAAACCGAAGCCTACCGGCACGAGGGCGACCCGAGTATCACGTTGCATCTGCAGCGCAAGCGCAAGCAAGCGCAGGCCTTGTATCAGCCTGGTGGCCAGGCTTATATCTACAACGTGTACCGGGTGCACACGCTTTTCAACCTCACCGCGCACGACGCCGAGCACCCCGACGCTATCCTCATCCGGGCCATCGAGCCGCTACAAGGCATCGACGTGATGCTGCGCCGCCGCGGCTTGGCCAAGCTCGCCCGCAACCTCACCGCCGGCCCTGGTGTGCTGAGCCAGGCGCTCGGCCTTACCCCTGCTCTCAACGGCGAGCCGCTTACTGGCCCGCGCATCTGGCTCGAAGATGCCGGCGAGATTATTCAGGAAGAAAATGTGCTGGCCAGCTCGCGCGTCGGCCTGGAGTACGCCGGCGCCGAAGCCGTGGCCCTACCCTGGCGCTTTCGCCTCAAGGACAGCAAGTGGACCAGCCCGGCGAAGTAATTATCTGCCTACTAGGCTTCTGGGTTGGGGTAGGGATTAGGGTGGGCGCGCTCCAGCCAGCGCTCGGGGTAGCGGAGCGGCGTGTAGCCGTGCTGCTCGTAGAGGCCGTGGGCATCGAGGGTAGCCAGCAGGTGGCGGCGCAGGTTTTGCAGGTCTGGATGAGCCAGCATGGTGCGCACCAGTTGCTTACCCAGGCCGTGGCCCTGGTGGGCCGGCAGCACAAATACATCGCAGAGCCAGGCAAACGTAGCCCGGTCAGTAACAACCCGGCAAAACCCGGCCAACGTGCCATCGGGCGTGTAGGCTCCAAAGCACAGCGAATGAGCAATGGCCCGCTCGACGGTGGCTAGCGGAATGTGCCGGGCCCAGTAAGAATCCTGGCTCAGGTAGCGGTGAATGGTAGCTATGTCGAGCCGAGCCGGGTCGGTACTAATGAGATAGTCCATGTGACGGGCAGTTAAAGCGCAGGGGTGAGGTGATGCCGCTCGTCCTTCACGGCGTTGTGGATGTCCCAGCTTACCTCGTGCTCAAAGTCGTGGTGGCGCACCGGGCAGTTGGGCATGTGGCACAAAGAGCAGGCTGCGTACGAGCACGGGTCGGCGTGCACAAACATCTCGACCTCCACAGCTGCGAAGCGAGCACGCACCAACTCCTCAATCTCGTGCAGCTCGGTATGCACTTTCTCCAGTGAGAAGTAGTACGGCATCTGCATGTGGCAGTCAATGTGCAGGTTAGCGCCGTAGCGCTGCACGCGCAGGTTGTGCACATCTATCCAGGAAGGGCGGCGCAGGCGCTGCAATTCGGCAATGACATCGGCCACCGTGGCCGCATCGCTCTCGTCCATGAGGCCCGACACGGCGCTGCGCAGCATGCGGTAGCCATTGTACAAGATGAAGCCGCCCAGTAGCAGCGCGGCGCCCGCATCGAAGCGCAGCACGCCCGTAAAATGCACCAGCACCAGCGCCGCCGACGACACAATGCTCGTGAGCGCGTCGATGTACAAGTGCTGCCCATCGCCCACCAAAGCCACCGACTGCACGCGCCGCCCCGCGCGCACCAGCCACATGCCGAGCCCAAAATTCACGAACGCCGTGCTCGCCAGCAGCGCTACCCCCCAGTCGGGCCGCGCCACTGGGTGCGGGTGCAAAAAGCCCAGTGTGGCGCTGTAGAGAATAAAAGCGCCCGCAATAAAAATCAGCGCGCCCTCGAAGCCCACCGATAAATACTCGATTTTGCCGTGGCCGTAGGGGTGATTTTCGTCCTTGGGCAAGTCGGCCAGATATAGGCTATAGAGGGCAAAACCACTGGTAAACACGTTGATAATGCTCTCTAGCGCGTCCGTCAGCACCACCTGCGAGTGGGTGAGGCGATAGGCGTAGAACTTGGTGAGTACCAGCCCCACACTCACTACCAGCGAGAGCAGACCCAGGCGGCGCTTGAGGCCGGGAGATGCAGACATAAAGGAAAATACAAGAAGCAAAAGCCGCTGCAAAGGTCGGCACCAGCCGGCTGGCTACGCCGCGGTGCCCTAGCGCTACTTGCCCATTGACTTCAGCCAGGGGGGTAGGGCGAGTTAATGACCTCAAAAGAGGCAACTTTTTTCTTGAAAAATCAGTATTTAGGGTAGCTTAAATAAATTTTTAGACCAGCCTAAAAATAGCTTATATTTGTTTAGATTACTTAACCCAAACGTGTTGTTACCAGCTACTACCGCTACTCGCGAACTTGATATAGAAAATCCGCCTGCCATGCCCGAGCCGGGTTGGCGGCACGCCCGCCGCGGCACCTCGCTGAGCGAAGTGCACGCCAGCATTCCGGTGCCGGGTGCGGGCGCCACGTTCTGGCAGCGGTTCCGGGCGTATTGGGGGCCGGGGCTGCTAGTTGCCGTGGGCTACATGGACCCCGGCAACTGGGCCACCGACCTGGCCGGCGGCGCCCGCTTTGGCTACACGCTGCTGTCGGTGGTGCTCATTTCTAACTTATTTGCCATGCTCTTGCAGCACTTGGCGGCCAAGTTGGGCATCGTGACGGGCCGCGACCTGGCCCAGGCTTGCCGCGATAACTACTCCAAGCCCGTGGCCATCAGCCTGTGGCTGTTCTGCGAAATCGCCATTGCTGCCTGCGATTTGGCCGAAGTCATCGGCTCGGCCATCGCCCTCAACCTGCTCTTCGGCCTACCCCTGCCTTGGGGCGTAGCCCTTACCACCCTCGACGTGCTGCTGGTGCTGGTGCTCCAAAACAAAGGCTTTCGGGTAATTGAGAGCCTGGTGGCAGGGCTTATCTTTTTGATATTCATTTGCTTCGCCTACGAAATTGTGGCCTCGCACCCCGATTGGCTGGGCATTGCCAAAGGCCTGGTGCCGCAGCCCGAAGTCGTGACCAGCCCGGGCA
>CALMOO010000594.1 GCA_937871705.1 uncultured Hymenobacter sp. | reverse complement strand
GCTCGCCCGCCCCCAACACCCCGCTACTCCCGCCTCGGGGGTGGTCTGGAAAATGCTGTTCGACCGTCAGCACGCGCTGCTGCACCGGCGAGCCTGCCCTGCATTTGCGGCTGGGGTAGCAGCGCTGGGCTTGCGCCGCGAAGAGCTGCCGCATTTTGGCCGGCTCAGCCAGCGGGTGTATCAGCAAACGGGTTGGACGCTTCGCTCTATGGGTGGCCCGCTGCCCGAGGCCGACTACTACGCCGCCCTGGCGCGGCGGGAATTGCCGCTCGTAACGCGGCTGCGCACCTTCGCCGAGTTCGACCAGCCCGCCCACGGCGTCGACTTGTTTTCGGAAGTAGTAGGGCGGCTGCCGCTGCTGCTAGAGCCCGGCTACGCCGCAGCCTTGCAGCAGTTTGGCCAAGCCTGGGAACTGGCTACGACGCCCGCCGCGGCGGCCTTGCTGCGGCGCTTTTTTCGGGCTACGTTCGAGCTGGGCGTGCTGGCGCCAGCGGGGGGTAGGCCGCAGTTCTACGGTGCCTCGCTGCTCACCTCGGCACGGCACCTGCACGCAGCTGTGGCGACCGAAACGGCGCAATACCGGCCACTGGCGGGCGCCGCTCGGCACCTGAGCCTGGCGGCCTCGCCCGTGGCGGGGGTAGCGGCCGGGCCGCCCAGCTATTTTGTGGCGCAAAACTGGGCCGAACTCGCCACCGAGATTCAGCACCTGCGCGTCGAGCTGCTTCAGGCGCAGCGGCCCGAAGTGGGCAGCCGCCCTACCCCCCTTCCCAAGGCCGAAAGCCGGGCACAGTCATTCGCCGCGCGCACATCCGGGTTGCGCTAGGCGTAGGGAATTAGTAATAAATAGCTGAGGACTAACGTAGTTGAGTGGGGTTTTCACCTTAATCAACCACGTTAGTCCTCAGCTATTTATCACTAATTCCCTACGCTTTTAGGCGGGCTTTCAGGTAGGTCAGGGCGCGCTGGTGGGCGTCGGCGGCTAGCTCCTTGTTGTACTTCGGGTTGGATGGGTTGGCGAAGGCGTGGTCGGCGGGGTATTCCTTCACGGTTACCTTTTTGCCGGCGGCCGTCATGTCTTTCTCAAACTGGCTTACCACCTCAGGGTTAATCCATTTGTCTTGCTCAGCAAACAGGCCTAGTACGTCCGAGTTTAACGTTTTGAGCTTAGCTACATCTTTCTCAGGCATGCCATAATACATGACGCAGCCCACGGTTTGCTTGCCGCCAAGCAGCGCGCTTTGCAGGCTCCAGCCACCGCCAAAGCACCAGCCCACCGAGGCAAACTGCGCCTTTGGCCCGGCGTACATTTCGGCGCCTTTGATGATGGCCACGGCGCGCTCGGTTTTCACGCCTTGCATGTACTGGCCAGCTTCCTCGGGGGTAGTAGCCACTTTGCCATCGTAGAGGTCGAGGGCAATAACGTTCACGCCGGGCATTTCCTGGGCATAGGTCGCCGACTCCTTTTTGATGTAGTCATTCAGGCCCCACCATTCGTGAATGACGAACAGGTACTTGTTGCTTGGCTTGGTGCTTTTGATTTCGAAGCCGTGGCCCGTCTGGCCATCAGCCGTTTTAAACTCTATCATTTTGCCCTCGCCCTCATAGGCATAGGGTAGGGGCGCATCGTGACCGCCCGAAAAGTCTTTGTCGGTCGCTAGCATGGCGAAGGCCTCGGTGGCGCTGGCTGTGGCCGGGCGTGCGCAGCAGCTGAGCATGGTAGCCGTGGTGGTTTGGCCGGCAGCGGTGCCGAACGTGCAGGCAGCCGCCACAAAGAGAAGCAGTTTTTTCATGGGTGAATGGGAAATAGTTGAGTAGGGTGGTAGCCAAACCGGGGCCGTCCGCAGAGGTTTCGGACGGCCCCGGTTGAGGACATTCTGGTAAACTATGAGGTGACTTCGGTACTACTTCTCGTAGCTGGTGCGCACTACCGCGCCCAGCTCGGTGAGCAGCGAAAATAGCCCCACGTACGTCCGGTTCAGGTAAATGAAGTGGGCCGAACCGCGGGGTTCGCGTTGCTGGCGTAGCTCCTGGTCCTGCATCAAATCGTCGCCGAGCGCGTAGAGGCTTTTGAGGTAAGTCGGGTCGCCAAAGTCGAACGTCTCATCGCGGAAAGGACGGCCTACTAACTCTAATGATTGGGTGAGCGTGCGCAAATACAGCTCGCGCATAGCGGGCGGGTCGCTCGGCCGCAGCACGCCCGCTTCGGTGAGCAGCGTGGCCAGGCGGTCGGGGTCGGCGAGGGTGGCGGGGTCGAGCAGCGCCAAGAATTGCTGCTGCTCTGTGGGTGGTACGTCTTTCACGCAGCCGAAGTCGAGCACGCCCACTGTACCGCCATTGGTGGTGCTGAAGAGGAAGTTGCCGGGGTGCGGGTCGGCATGGAGCTGACGCAGCTCGCGCAGTTGGTACTGGTAAAAGTCCCAGAGTGCCTGGCCCAGCTGGTTGCGCACTTCCTGGGTTGGGTTGTCGGCCAGAAACTCGCGCATGTGCTGGCCCGGTAGCCAGTCCATCGTCAGGATGCGTGCCGACGATAACGCGGGGTAGTAGGTCGGAAATTGCAGGTGGGGTAGGTGGCCGCATTTAGCGGCCACGGCCTGGCCGCGGCTTAGTTCGAGCTTATAGTCAGTCTCTTCGAGCAGCCGGGCTTCGACTTCGGCAATGTAGGGCCGCAGAGTTTCTTCCTTCAGGCCCATAATGCGCAAGGCCACGGGTTTTACCATGGCGATGTCGGACTGGATGCTGGCGCCTACCCCCGGGTATTGCACCTTCACGGCCATTGCTTGCCCGTTTTTGCGGGCAAAGTGCACCTGCCCAATGCTCGCGGCCTGCCTGGCGCTAGGCTCAAATTCGTCGAAAATTTCGCTGGGCGAACGGCCAAATGCATCGCGAAATGCTTTCACCACCAGCGGCCCCGAGAGCGGCGGTGTTTGGTACTGCGCTTGGCGGAACTGCTCGGCGTAGGCGGGGGGTAGGAGGTTTTTCTCCATGGCCAGCATCTGGGCCACTTTCAGCACCGAGCCCTTCATCTCGCTTAGGGTGCCGTAGAGTTCGGCGGCGTTGGCCTGGTGCAAGTCGGCGGTCGGCGAGTCAGCTCCCACGGCTTTCTTGGCGTAGTGCTGCACGTAGTTGGCGCCTACCTTAAAGCCGGTTTTGGCGAAGCGCGCGGCGCGAGCCACCTTGGAGGTGGGCAGCGATTCCTGGGGTTGGTCGGACATTTAGGGGGTAGGGAAACTAGAAGTAAAAAGGACGCCAGCTGAGCGGACGTCCTTTCATAGAATTAGGCGCGCTTCTGCAGCAGAAACCGGCCGAAGTCCAGCGCCGAATCGAAGGTGTTGCGGCCTACCAAGTCGAAGCTTAAGGTCACGGCTTTCTCCACGGCAGCGTCGGTACGCTCGAAGTTGGCCGACTCGTCGCGCACGAAATAGAGCAGGATGAACTGGAGCTGCCGCACAAAAAACCGAGCGTAACCATCTTGCAAGAAAGGCCGGCTGGCGACTTCGCCCGTCGTGCGGCCCTCGTGCAGCAAGCCTTGGATGAAGTCCTTGAACTCAGCCTCGAACTTATGCAGCACCTTGGGTACCAACGCCGGCTGCCGCTTCTGGGAGCGACCCAGCGTGAGCAGCACAAAGCTGCGGTTGTTCTTCAAGATTTCGAGCAGCGTGTAGTAGAACGCCAGCAGCTTTTCGCGGGCGCTGTAGCCTTGCCACACTGGCTCTTGGGCCGCTTGGAGGCGCGCATCGCGGCCAAAGTCGGCCCATATTTCGCGGTCAATAACTGCAAACGAAGCGTACTGCCGATAGAATTCAGCTTCCGTCAGGCCCTGCGCTTCGGCAAAGACAAATACAGTCTTGGGCGCGTGGCCGTGGCGGCGCAAGAAGTCGAGGTAAGCAGCTTTGAGGTCAGTAGGTTCCATACGGTTATAACCGCAGCGGGTAGAACCTGGTTCGGGCCCTGGCGCGAACTTTCCAGTTCGCGCTACAACGCGCTACTGCCGCCCGGCCCGGATGCCTTCAATGGCCCGCTCGCGGGCAAACTTGTGGTCAACTATGGGCAGGGGGTAGGCGCTGGTGCCAAAATCGGGTAGCCACTGCTTGGCGTAGGCAAAGTCGGGGTCATACTGCTTTTGCTGGCTCTCGGGGCTATACACCCGGAACCAGGGCGCCGCCACGGCACCGGTGCCGGCCATCCACTGCCAGTTGCCCACATTCTGCGACAAGTGGTAGTCGAGCAGCTTGTCGGCAAAATACTTTTCGCCGTGTCGCCAGTCCGTAAATAGCTGCTTCACCAGGAAGCCAGCCACTGCAATGCGTGCCCGGTTGGGCAGGTAGCCGGTGGCATTCAGCTCGCGCATGCCCGCATCGACGAGGGGGTAGCCGGTACGGCCCTCGCACCAGGCCTGAAACTCGGCCGGGTCGTTGCGGTACGCAATGTGCCGCATCTTGGGGTCGTAGGCTTCGGTGGCGGTGTTGGGGTAG
>CALMOO010000593.1 GCA_937871705.1 uncultured Hymenobacter sp. | reverse complement strand
CTGCACCTGGGCCACTTGCGCAACAACTTCTTGGGCTACAGCGTGGCCGAGATTTTGAAAGCGACTGGCGCCACCGTCACGAAGGCTAACCTAGTGAACGACCGCGGCATCCACATCTGCAAGTCGATGATAGCTTACCAGCGCTTCGGCGCGGGCGAAACCCCCGAGAGCGCCGGCATTAAAGGCGACCACTTGGCGGGCAAATACTACGTGCTGTTTGAGAAGCACTACCGCGAAGAAATCAAGCAACTCGAAGCGGAGGGGGTAGCAACCGACATCGCCAAAAAGCAAGCTTCGCTGATGCTCGAAGCCCAGCAAATGCTCCAGCAGTGGGAAGCCGGCGACGAGGAAGTAATGGCCCTCTGGCACCGCATGAATGGTTGGGTTTACGAAGGCTTCAACGAAACGTACCGCAACATCGGCGTCGATTTCGATAAGTTCTACTACGAGTCGGGCACTTACCTGCTGGGCAAAGAGCGGGTCGAAGAAGGCCTGCAAAAAGGCGTATTTTTCAAAAAGGAGAACGGCTCGGTGTGGGTTGACCTGCAAGCCGAAGGCCTCGACGAAAAGCTCCTGCTCCGCGCCGATGGTACCAGCGTCTACATTACCCAAGACCTGGGCACGGCCGAGCTGAAGTACAAGGATTTCTACTACGACTCGAGCATCTACGTCATCGCCGACGAGCAGAACTACCACATGCAGGTGCTGCAAGCCACGCTCAAAAAGCTAGGCAAGCCCTACGCCGCCGCCATTCATCACCTCAGCTACGGCATGGTCGATTTGCCCTCGGGCAAGATGAAGTCGCGCGAAGGCACCGTAGTTGATGCCGACGAGCTAGTGAAGGAAGTAGAAGACGCCGCTAAGGAGGCAACTCTAGCTAAGGGCAAAATTGAAGGCCTGAGCGAGGAGGAGTTGCAACAATTATTCCATACGCTGGGCCTCGGGGCGCTGAAATACTATCTGCTAAAAGTGGACCCTAAAAAGCGTATGCTTTTCAACCCTGAAGAGTCGGTGCAACTGACTGGCGATACGGGGCCATTTATTCAATATAGCTACGCGCGTATTTCTAAAATTCGTCGTGATGCCGAAGCAACTGGCGTAGTTGATTTAACCGATTTTGCTCAGCTTACTGAATTGCATAGCACTGAAGCCGAGTTAATTCAAGATTTAGGTCGTTACGCGGAAATAGTGACAGAGGCAGCCCGCGCACTTTCGCCCGCCGTGGTAGCACAATACGCCTTTGATGTTGCGAAGAACTACAATCGCTTTTATACCGAAGTGCCAATCTTAAAAGAAATTGACCCGCTGAAGAAAGCCTTCCGCGTCGCGCTCTCCGCCAAAACGGCTGAGACTATCAAAGTCAGCCTTGGCCTACTAGGCATTGATGTGCCAGACCGCATGTAGCGCTGCTACTTGTTAACCCAAGTTTTTATTGATTCTAAGTTGTAGAGACGCGAAGCTTCGCGTCTCTACCTGTTTTTACCCTAATATGAAAAGTGTAGCAGTGTACTGCGGCTCTAGTAGCGGCAACAAAGAAATCTATACCCAACAGGCGCAGGAAATGGGCCGCGAGCTGGCCCGGCGTGGCCTGACGCTGGTATACGGTGGCGGATGCGTGGGCCTGATGGGCACCATTGCCGACGCCGTGCTGGCCGAAGGCGGCAAGGTTATCGGCGTAATTCCGGGCTTCCTAGCCGATAAAGAGCTGGCGCACAAAGGCTGCACCGAGCTGCACGTGGTCGAAACCATGCACCAGCGCAAGCTGCTCATGGCTGACCTGGCCGAAGGCTTTGTGGCGATGCCCGGCGGCTTTGGCACCCTCGAAGAGCTATTTGAAGTACTGACCTGGGGCCAGCTAGGCTTGCACGGTAAGCCAATCGGTCTGCTCAATGTAGAGGGCTTCTACGACCAGTTGATAGGCCTCTGCGACCACATGGTAGGCGAAGCCTTCCTCCGTGCTGAAAACCGCAACCAGGTATTGCAAAACGCAAATGCCACGGCCCTGCTCGATGCCATGGCGCAGTACAAGCCCCAGCGCCTAGAAAAGTGGCTGACGCCCGCGACCAGCTAAATCCTAATGGAGTAAGGTAAAAAGCCGGCTGTCATGCTGAGCTTGCGAAGCATCTTATCACGTTAGAACAAGTCGTTCAACCCTGATAGGATGCTTCGCAAGCTCAGCATGACAGCTTCAATAAAAACGCAGGATAAAGCGCCTGCGCTACCGCGCCAGCCGCAGGCCAGTGTACTGCCAGCGCTTATCGGCGTGGAAGAAGTTACGATAGCTGATGCGAATGTGGCTCTCGGGCGTGGCGCACGAGCCGCCACGCAGTACGAGTTGGTTTACCATGAATTTGCCATTGTACTCGCCCAGGGCGCCGGCCGCGCGCTGGTAGCCGGGGTAGGGGTGGTAGGGCGAATAGGTCCACTCCCAACAGTCGCCCAGCAACTGATGGCACTGGGCTGGGTCGGCAGAGGGGGGTAGGGGCTGCGGGTCGAAGTGGCCGGTTTCGAGCCAGTTGCCGCCCTGGGGCGTAGCCTGAAAGTAACGGGCCGCTACTTCCCACTCGGCTTCGGTGGGGAGGCGCCCGCCCGCCCACTGCGCGTAAGCGTCGGCCTCGTAAAAGCTGATGTGCGACACCGGCGCGGCCAGGTTCAGCGGTTCGAGGCCGGTGGGGCCGTAGCGCAGCCACTGGCCATCGGCCTGCTGCGACCAATAGAGCGGCGCCTTCCAGCCTTCGCGATTAGCTAGGTCCCAACCCTCGCCCAGCCAGAATTGAAACTGCTGGTAGCCACCAGCTTCGATGAAGCGCATAAAATCTGCGTTGGTCACGAGTCGGTTTTGCAGCTCGAAAGGTGCCACGAGCACCTCATGCACGGGCAACTCATTATCGAAGGAGAAGCCTTCCTGCTGGTGCCCAATGGCGCAAATACCGCCCGGCACCGGCAGCCACGTAGCCAGCGAAAAGGACGCATGGTCGCCATTAGCTGCCTCAGAGGGGGTAGCAACTGCCTCCTTCTCTAGGTAGCCAGGTGCCAGCGGGTTAGTACTCAAAATGTACTTAATGTCGGTGGCAAGCAGCTCTTGGTGCTGCTGCTCGTGGTGCAGGCCCAACTCCAGCAGCTCCGTGACAGTGGCTGGCAACTCATGCAGCTTCTTGAGCAGCGTGGCCATGTGCTCGTCGACGTAAGCGCGGTAGCGGTACACGTCGGATAGCGGCGGGCGCGAGAGCGTGCCGCGGTCGGCGCGATTTACTCGCGAGCCCAGCGAGTTGTAGTAGGAGTTGAACAGAAACGCATAGTCGGGGTGAAACACCACATAGCCGGGCAGGTAGGGCGTGAGCAAGAACGTTTCCCAAAACCAGGTGGTGTGGGCCAGGTGCCACTTGGGTGGGCTTACATCGAGGGTGGGCTGCACCACCGTGTCTTCGGGAAGCAGAGGCTGCACCAGCGCCACCGACTGAGCACGCACGGCCTGGTAGTGTGCGGGTAGCGCCGCTGCAACTGGTGCAACTCCGGCGAAAGCAGGGGGTAGGGAAGCACTAGAGGCCATGGAAGAAAAGAAAGATAAAGTAAAAGAATTCAAATACGAAGTTTCAGCCTATATTGAGTAGAGGTCACGAGCGGTTGGTCGAGAAAAGTAACTACTAACGAGCGCAGTAGTTGCGGCAATTCGTCTGAAAACGCGAAAGTAAGCACAGCGCTACGGCAATTACGTAGTGAACGTCAGTATAAAGTGGTATTTATCAATGGTTTCATAGCATTTCTTTGTTGACTACGCGAGCGGCCCGTAGTTTCAATTATCCTTACCAAGTAGCTTTTTCACTTCCACTATTTCCTCCTCCCCATGCCAGTTAACAGCACTACCGCCACCGCGGCTTCTACGGAAGCCAAACGTTCCCTCCGCCCCGCCAATCGCATTGGTGAGAAAAGCCGCCGGGGGTTCGCCGCCATGTCGCCCGAGCAGCAACGCCGCATTGCTAGCGAAGGCGGCCGCGCCTCGCACCAGAGTGGTCGTGGCCACCGTTTCTCGCCCGAAGAAGCCCGTGAGGCTGGCCGCAAAGGTGGTCAGATTAGCCGCCGGGGCAAAAAGAAGCCAGCCACCAACGCCTAACGCTGGCTAACACTACTTACCCAAAGGACACCCCACTAAAGTCAGCATAGAACGAAGAAGACGGCCCCGCCGCCATCTTTGTTCTATGCTGACTTTGTCTTACCAGCGGCGAGCGCTGCGCTTCAACTTCCCGGCGCGCACTTCGCGTGGCGCCCTCACCGAGCACGTAGCCTATTACCTCGAGGTGCGCGATGTGCGCAATTCTAACTTAGTGGGCTGGGGCGAGGCCGCGCCGCTGGCAGGGCTCAGCCCCGACTACACGCCTGATTTTGAAGCACAAGTGCAGCAGCTCTGCCGGGCCATCAACCAGCAGCGCTACGCTTTTCTGGAAGATATAGTGCCCGCCCAACTGGTGCCGGCCGCGCTGCCCGCCCTGCGGTTTGCCCTCGAAACGGCAGTCCTTGACCTCGAGCGGGGGGGTAGGCATCAGCTGTATAGTAATGCCTTTAGCGAAGGCCAAGTGGGCTTGCCCATCAATGGGCTGGTGTGGATGGGCGACGCGGCCTTCATGCGCGAGCAGATTCGCCAGAAGCTGGCCGCGGGCTATTCGTGCCTGAAAGTAAAAATCGGCAGCCTCGACTTTGCCACCGAGCTGGCTTTGCTGGCCGAAATAAGGGCCGAAGCCGGGCCCGCGCAGCTCACCCTGCGCGTAGATGCCAATGGCGCCTTCAGCCCGGCCGAGGCGCTGGGCAAGCTGGCCGAGCTGGCCCGGTTCGAGGTGCATTCCATCGAGCAGCCCGTTGCGGCGGGACAGTGGGCGGCTCTGGCCGAGGTGTGCCGCCACTCGCCGGTGCCGGTAGCCTTAGATGAAGAGCTCATTGGCCTCACCGACCCAGCGGCCCAGGCGCAGCTTCTCGACGCCGTGCGCCCGGCCTACCTCGTGCTCAAGCCTACGCTGCTTGGGGGGCACGCCGCCACCCGCCGCTGGGTGGCGCTAGCCGAAACCCATGGCCTGGGCTGGTGGATAACTTCGGCCCTAGAATCGAATATTGGCCTCAATGCCGTGGCCCAGCTCACGGGCGAGTACGACGTGGCCGGCTTTGCCCAGGGCCTGGGTACGGGCCAGCTCTACCACAACAACGTGGCAGCACCGCTCCACATCGAGCAGGGCCAGCTGCACTACAGTCCGGCCGGTCAGTGGGCGCTGCCTGGGCCGGGCTAGTAAGCAGACAGCCCGGCACTAAGTATAAGGTAGTTGTAGTAGCTTTAAGCAGCTTTTTTGCATGAAGGCTTAGGCTACTATGGCTGCTTCGATTTTCCTGGGGAGTAGGGCAGTTGCGCCGCGCCGCGCTACCCGCTGGCGCGTGGTCGGGCTGCTGCTCGGGCTGCTGCTGCACCTGCCGGCCTGGGCGCAGCAGGCCCCCGACGAAAGCCAGGTATTTGCCTTTGCGCGCCTCACCGCCAAGCGGGTAGTTGTCAAATTCAAGACGCAGCGCAACCTGCTGGTAGTAGCAGCTCACATCAACGGCAAAGGGCCTTATCATTTTTTACTTGATACGGGCGTTGGCACCAGCCTGCTCACCAACACGGCCCTGGCCGACTCGCTGCACATCAAGCGCCTCGAAGAGCTGCGGGTGGTAGGCACCGGGGGCGAAGACACGCCGCTGCGCGCGTTTCGGACCGAGACTGTGCGCGTGGAGCTGCCCGGCCTGGTGGCCCCAAACATGAGCTGGCTACTATTGTCCGACGATGCGCTCAACCTGTCGGGCTACGCCGGCACCCGCATCGATGGCATCCTGGGCTCGGAGCTGTTTCGCTCGCTGGTGGTGGCCATTTGGCCCTTGCGCAACGAGCTGGTGTGCTATAAGCCCGACAACTACCAGCCGCCCAAGGGCCGCCGCTGGACGAGCGTGCCGCTGGTGATTGACAAAAACAAAGCCTACCTGGAGGCCGGCATTGCGCAAGTGCCCGTGGCGCCGCAAGAGTCGGCGGCCCCGCTGCCGCTGCTGCTGGTGCTCGACACCGGTGCCGGCCATGCCCTCAGCCTAGAAGTGAGTGCCGACTCGCGCCTGCACCTGCCGCCCGAGCACCTGCGCACCGACCTGGGCCGGGGGCTGGGCGGCCTCATCAGCGGGTACCTGGGGCGCGTGGCGAGTGTGCAGCTGGGCCGCTACAAGCTGGCGCGGGTGCTCACCTCGTACCCCGACCCTGGCCAGGTGCACCAGCGCTTGCGCGGCTTCGAGGCGCAGCGCCAGGGCAACCTGGGCTACGAAGTGCTCAAGCGCTTCGACCTGGTAATCGACTACCCCCACCAGCGCCTGCTGATGCGCCCCAACAACCAATACCGCACGGCCTTTGAGCACGATATGTGCGGCATCGAGCTGCTGGCCGCCAGCCCAGGCTTCAACCGCTACGTGATACTGCGCGTGGCGGCCGGCTCGCCGGCCGAAACGGCTGGTATTGAGCCCGATGAGGAGCTGGTTGCTGTTAATTTCTTGCCAGTCAGCGCTTTTCCTCTGTCCGAAGTCACCCGGATGCTCCGGGCCCAGGATGGCCAGCGCCTCTGGCTGCTGCTACGCCGCCCCAACGGCGATATGCACGCCGTGAGCGTGCGGCTGCGCCGGCTGATATGAGCAAGAAGCAACGAGTAGCCAGCACTCAGCAACGGACAGGGGGGTAGGGGCAAACAGTACGTAACTTATTAAGGAGCGCCTTAGCTTTGATGAATAGTTGCTGATGAGCGCATGACTGCTGCCTGCCCTTTGCCCCTTGCTAACTGCTAACTGCTACTTGAAACTACCCCCTGCTATTGAGGCTAATCAGCATATTTACCGCGACTACTTCGACGAGGAGTTTACGCGCACAATAGACGAGAACATCCTGCAGCTGCTCGACCGCGTGTGGTTTCGCTCGCGGCTGGTGGGCTTCGAGCCCTACCCCCAGCGCAACAACCCGAGCCGCCCGCTGATTTTCGCCTCCAACCACTCGGGCATGGCCTTCCCCTGGGATGCCATTGTGGCCTTGGCGCACCTGTTTCGGCGCCTGCCCAACCGCCGCGACATGCCGCGCCCCATGTCGGCGCCGCTCTTGTCGAAAACGGCGCTCATGAACCCCTACCTGTTTCGGCATTTCTGGAAGAAAAACGGCTGCGTGGAAGCCACCACGCTCAACTTCGAAACCATGATGTATTATGAGGACTACAACCTCATGGTGTATCCCGAGGGCGTGCCCGGCATTGGCAAGGGCTTCAACCACAAGTACCAGCTGCAGCGCCTGGCCACCAGCATGGTACGCATGAGCCTGCAGCACGGCACCGACATCATGCCCTTCTATACTATTAATGCTGAGTACCTTAACCCCTACGCCTACAGCTTCAAGCCGGTAAACTGGCTGTTTCGGAAAATCGGCATTCCGTTCTTGCCCATCACGCTCTTGCTGCTGCTGGTGCTGATGCAGCCCTGGGCGTTTTACCTGGCCTTGCCCGCGCAGCTCACCTTCGTGATGGGCACCCGCATTCGCCCCGCCGACCTCACCCCCAAAAAGCACGACGAGCTGACCCGCGACGAGTACCTGGCCCTGGCCGAGCAAATCAGGCAGCAAATGCAAGCCGAGCTCGATGCCGCTGTGGCGGCCCACGGCCAGCACCCGTACCGCTGGCGCGAGCTGTGGCAGCGCATCAAGGAAAACCGGCGCTACTTCCCGTTTTTCCTGCCCTTTGCCTGGCCGGCTGCCTTCACCGAGTTTGAGCGCCGCTACGTGAAGAACGGCGAGCGCAATTTCCGGATGCCCCTCGACCAGCCCGGCATGTTCTGGAAGCTGCTGTGGCGCAATCCGCTGGTGCTGGCCTACTTCATTCCACTTCTGGGCTGGGTGCCGCTGGCCATCAAAGGCTACTGGGGGCACAAGCTCGGCCGCTGGTCGCAGCGAAAGTAAGGGGGGTAGGCAGCGCCGGGGTAGGCCTACTCAAGCACCGCGCCCTACCCCCTGCGGCAGAGCTAAGTTATTATTTATCCTATATTTAGCCTTCCACCACCTCAACCC
>CALMOO010000592.1 GCA_937871705.1 uncultured Hymenobacter sp. | reverse complement strand
GCCAGAGCCACAGCAGCCCAGTCACCAGCAGCCCGATGAGGGCCGTGCCCGCCAGCGCCGTCACGGCGTTGGCCAGCAACAGGCGCGGCAACAGCCGCGCTAGCGTCAGGCTGGCCCAGCCCTGGCGCCGCACGTAGAGGCGCAGCAGGTGACTACTGAGTATCATCGCGCCAGCTACAATAACCTCAATAACAATTAGTACCCACGAAAACCTGCCGAAGATGCTGACCAGTAGCACGCCCGTAGTGCCCCACAGGCCCCAGCCTAGCACTTGCAGCGTCCAGTAGAGGCGGGGGCGGGGAGTAAGGCGCATAACAAACGAGAAACCTGTGAGCAAGGGGGTAGGAAAGGAAATAAAGTGGTCGCAACAGCCACCGATGGCTACCGCACCGCCACGGCGGGCTGCTTCAGAAACGCATCGGTTTGCGCAAAGTACCACGCTGTGTCGTCGTACATCACAAAGTGCTTGCCCTTTTCCGACATGACCAGCGTGAGGTGGGGTAGGGGCGCGTACTGCTGCTCAAACACGCCCTGCACGCCGGCTCTGGTGGCGCCGTAGGCCGCATAGCCCGCCCAGGTGCCCAGCACCAGCACCGGCTGCTGAATGCGGGCCACCTCGGGGCGTAGGTCGGTGGTGTACATGTCGTACATAGCCTGGGCGGTGGTAGCTGGGTCGGAGGCCGCGCCCCAGCGCGCTACCTGCGTGATGCGAGCTGTATCAGTGACCATGCCGGCCGCCATCTGGCGGCGGGCCGCCGGGGACAGTGGGCTTTTGCCCATTTGCTGGCGCATCTGCTCGGCTTGCGCGCGGCTGTTTTCGGCAGTGGCAGCGGGGTTCTGCGATGCAGGCAGGAAGGGCAGCGAATCTACTATTTCCAGCGGACCAATGGCAGTCGGCTCAGTGGCGGCCATCCACAAGGCCAGGAAGCCGCCCAGGCTGTGGCCGATAACCAAGGGCTGCTTTAGCTTTTGGGCTTTGATGTAAGCCAGTAGTTGGTCGCGGGTGTCTTGCAGCAAGTGGGCGGGCGCCGCCTGCTGCGGTGCTACCCCCCCAAACCCCGCCAAGGACACCACATGGCACTGGTACTGGCCCTGGTACCGGGCCACGGTTTCGTCCCACACCGCGCCGGGGCAGGTGAGGCCCGGAATGAGGATGACCGGGCGGCCGTGGCCCGTCACCTTCACAGTAAAGGTGGGGTGCGCGGCGGTAGCCGTAGTGGCAGCTTGGGCTGCCGGCGTTTTTTGGGCATGAGCTGGCTGGGTGAGCAAGGCAGGCAGCAGGCCTAGCAACGCGGAGTAGCGGCGAAGTTGAGCGGCGTAAGTCATGGGTGAAAGGAAGGAAAAGCGTGAAAGAATAACCAAACCTACCCACCCTATTTTGCCCCCAATACTGCCAGCCTGCGAACGGTAGCCTACCCCAGCGAATGGTAGAAAAACTGGGGTGAATGGGATAGCAGAAAGCGGCGTCCCAAGCCCGCCGCGCCGCCGCCAGTTGTAACCTGGCAAGAAAACTGTACACCCAGGCCTGAAACAGCAAATATTCACCTGCAGTGCCTGACCTTTGCCCGCGATGTCAACTCGTATTTACTCCCTGATTTCTGCATTAACGCTGGTTTTCTGCTTGCTAGGGTGCGGCCCAACGGCTCGGGCCCAGGCTCCGGCAGCTGGCCCGCCCTTGCTCCGCACCCTCAGCCTCACTTTCGACACCACGCAGTACCGCCTGGGCGAGCAGATGATACCCGTGGCCGGTGAAGAGCGATTATTTTTCTATTACCATCAGGACGACGAAGCCGCCGAGCTGCGCCTTACCCCCAACCAGCCCGGCCGGCTGCGCCTGCTGCCCTCGGCCGACTACGTGCTGCAAGACTCGCTGGTAGCCGCGCCCAACGGTGAGTACCGCGGCACCCTGCGCTTTCGCAACCTCACGGGCACGCCTTTCGTGCGGCTCGTATTCGTGCAGCCCAAGCCGCGAGCCGATTCGGCGGGCCGGCCGGTGCTGCGGGCCGTGCTGCAGCAGCAAATAGTGAGCTTGCTCCCCCTCACCCGCACCACTCTCGACACCCGCGTGACGGATAACGAGTTGTATGTGGGCGAAGAAAAAGTGCTGGAAATCAGCAGTAATAACATCGCCAACGTGCGCGCCACCAACGAGTGGACCAAAGGCCAGGACCTCGACTACCGCTTGGCCCGCGAGCAAGGCGGCCTGCGCCTGCACGTGGTGCCCAACGTGCTGGGCGCCCACACCCTTACCCTCAAGGCGCTGGCCGAGCGCCCGCACCTCGACCCTGGCGGCCACCTTTCGTACCAGCTACCCACGCTGCGTCTCGACTTTCAAGTGAAAGCCAGCCGCTTGCGCTTCCTCACCGCCGAGCGCAAAGACGTAAACTACGACGAGGCCGGCCGCACCCAAGGCATCGAGTTTGTGCTCGATGATGGCCATTCGTTCGACCTACACCGCACCTACCGCATCGAGGCCCAGCAAGAGTCCGGCGGCGCGCTCATTGCCGAGCTCTTTACCCGTAGCTATTTATCTAATGACCGGGTAATGTG
>CALMOO010000591.1 GCA_937871705.1 uncultured Hymenobacter sp. | reverse complement strand
AGGCAAAGACCTGGACCTGAGCAAGGTGCAGGAAGACAAGTTTACCCGCTACATGCAGCAGCACTACCCCGGCCGCAAATTTCGGTACCTGGAGGTGGGCTGCGGCCCCGGCTACACCCTCAAAAGCCTGCAAAGCCTGGGCTGGGAAACGCACGGCCTCGAAATCAGCGAGCACGCCGCCGACTACGCCCGCCGCGAGCTGGCCCTACCCGTGGTGACCGGCAACATCGAAACCACGGAGGACTTCCACGAAAATCAGTTCGACCTCGCCTACCTGGGCGATGTGCTGGAGCATCTGCTGTCGCCGGCGGCGGCCATCCGCAAGTTTGGGCGCATCTTGGGCCCCGGTGGGCTGCTGGTGCTGGCCTTGCCAAGCGTCACAAACTTGCCGAGTATGCGCTTGGGCTTCGCTGCCTACAAGCTGCTGGGCCGCCAGCGCCGCATGGATATTCCGCCCTACCACCTCTACGAGTTCACGCCGAACACCATTCGTAAAATGCTGGCTAAGAACGGTTTTTCAATAGTCGATTTGCAAAACCCGGTAAAAGCGCCGGCGCACATTCGCCTGGGCGGCAACCTCGTAGAGCAGGCCGCCAAGCTCGGCACGCAGTACCCCACGTACTGGCTTAATATGGCGACGGGCCGCTTCGGCGACCGCATGTTTGTGGTGGCTAAGAACGAAAAAGCTGCGTAGCGCTCGGCACGCGGCCTTGGGCCAATAGCGGGGGGTAGGGCTTTTTTGAGCCGGCCCAAGTGGCGGCTAGTCGGCTGAGTTAGCACTTGGGTGGTAAAGCTTATCTTGCAGTGCACCACTAGCGCCTTTACGATGAGAGCTTTACTAAAGTTGCTGCTGCTTGCCGTACCGCTTGGGCTGTTGGCTTCTTACGTCCCGCCTACCCGGCTTACGCGCCTAGATGGCTCGCACATCAGGCCCGAGGAATTGACCCGGCGCATTCAGGAGCTAGTCGATAGTGCCCATGTGCACGGGCTGGCTGTGGCCGTTTTTAACCACAACCAAACCATGTACGAGCACGCGTTTGGCGTGAAGAGCATGGCAACCAAGGTGCCACTGCGAATGGATACTGAAATTTATGGCGCCTCGCTCAGCAAAGCCGTGTTTGCGGTGCTCGTACTGAAGCTCGTGGAAGAAGGCCAGCTGACGCTGGATGAGCCTTTGCAGCACTACCTGTCCCAGCCCATTTACGCATATAAGCCCCAAACCCGCTGGCACGACAACTACGCGGCCCTGCGCACCGATACGCTCTACGCGCGCATTACGGCCCGCATGTGCCTCAACCATACCACCGGCTTCCCGAATTGGCGCTGGGACGAGAAAGACCAAAAGCTGCGCGTCCGTTTTCGGCCCGGCTCGCGCTACAGCTACTCGGGCGAGGGCCTGGTGTACTTGCAGGTAGTGCTTGAGAAAAAGCTGGACCGCCCGCTCGAAGACCTGATGCAGGAGAAGATTTTCCGGCCGCTCGGCATGGAAAATTCTAGCTATCACTGGCTACCAAAGTTTGAAGCCAACTACTGCTTCGGCCACGACACGGCGGGCAAGGTGCTGGAAAAAGACAAGGACAACGAGCCGCGCAGCGCCAGCACCCTCGAAACTACGCCTGCCGACTACGCCCGGTTTATGGCGGCCGTACTGCAACGCAAACTGCTGCGGCCCGAGTCGTGGCAGGAAATCTTCCGCACCCAGGTACGCGTTCGCTCGGTACAGCAAATGGGCCCGCTATCGCGCAAAGACTCGACCCTCAACGACGGCATTAGGCTGGGCTACGGCCTGGGTTGGGGCGTGCTGCAGTCGCCCTACGGCCCCGGCGCCTTCAAGGAAGGCCACGGCGACGGCTTCCAGCACTACTCCATCGTCTTTCCGCAGCAAGGCATCGGTGTGCTACTGATGAGCAATAGTGACAACGCGGAAAGCGCCTTCCCCGAGCTGCTGCACCTCACTATTGCCGACCGCTTTACGCCGACAGCATGGGAGAACTACGTGCCCTACAACCATGCCCAGGCAGTGTCGAAGCACTAGCGGGCGCTCCCTACCCCACGCTTTCTACCCGAACCTGTTTGCCATTAAAAACAACCTCGTCGCCAGCTCGCCGGCCGCTCAGCGCCGCCACTATCGGCGCCACCGGCGACACGGCCATGAACTCCTGCCCATCAGCCGCCGTGAGCCGGCCCGCGCTGATGCTAATGTAGAAGCGGCCCAGGCTGGTAGTAGCCAAGGCGCCGAGGCGCACCGTGTCGCTGGGTAGCTCGGGGTTGATTTTCTGAAGGTCGGCCAGCAGCTTTTGCGCCTCGTGGAGCTGGGCGGCGTGGCGGTCGCGCTCCTGTTGGGCCATTTCGCGGCCGGTCTCGTACTTGTCGCCCGCACTGCTTTTGGTTTCGGAATTGGATGACTCCTGGGCCGCGGCCATGCCGGCGCGGGCCGCGTCGAGGCGCAGCTGCACGTAGGCCAGGCAGGCGGCGTGGAGAGCGGGTTTGGCGGGCATTACTACTTAAGCTGGTTGAGTTTGCTCGCAAAGTAAGCGGCTTTTTGCTGGGCTACTTCTGCTTGCGGTACCAGGCCCGCACCTGCTCTACCATATCGGGTGCCGCGGGGTCGAGGCGCACGGTGGGCGCAATGCCCACGTTGTCGATGCCCTGGCCACGGTCGAGGCGAAAGCTGCGCGAGGTAGCCCAATTCAGACGCAGGTTGTAGCAGGGCAGCGGTGCGTGCTGCACGTTGGCGTAGTCAAGTGAGCCGTAGGAGTTTTCGCCGAAGGTGGTGGTTTTCTTGCTTTGGCGAGCCGTAAGCAAGAACTGCTCGGTCGTGCTGCCGCAGTAGCGGTTTTGCAGCACGGCTACTCGGGTCACCTCGGGGTGCTGCTGGCGGCGTGAGCGCCGGATGTACTGCACATGCTGCTTGCCCTGTTGATTAACCATTTGGCCCAACCGAGCATCAAGCCGACGCTTCAGATTGACGAAGTATCGCTTTTCCTTGGCACTCATATCCGGGAATAAGGCGCCGGTGTACTTGCGGTTGTTTTCGACGGTTGAATACAGCGCTACCCCCACTTCTTCCACCGGATTGGTGTAGAGG
>CALMOO010000590.1 GCA_937871705.1 uncultured Hymenobacter sp. | reverse complement strand
GGTGCGCCTTAGCCACCAACTCTTCGGCTTGCTGTTGGTCCATACCGGGAATGTTGACTTTCAAATCAACGGCCAAGCCGTAGTTGTCGCCGTCTTTGCCGAAGCTCACGTCGGCTTCTACGGTGCTGCCGGTGATGGGCGTTTTGGCTAGGCGGGCCACCAGGTTAAGGGCGCCATCGAAGCAGGCCGAGTAGCCGGCGGCAAACAGCTGCTCGGGATTGGTAGCACCGGCTAGGCCGGGGCCGCCCATCTCTTTGGGCGTGCTCAGGGGCAGGTCGATGATGTTGTCAGACGAGATGGTGCGGCCGTCGCGGCCACCGGTGGCTTTGGCTTTCGCCGTGTACAAGCGCTGAATGCTCATGGTAACTTGAAAAAAAGGATAGGGGTAGGGAAATAAAAACTAATGAAGCTGCTTGATAAGCTGCTGTAAGTGAAGGCGCAGCGTGCTTATCTCTTCCTGGGTCATGTCGAAGCAGGCGGCAAGCTCCGTCGGGATATGTTGGGCGAGCTGCTGCAAGTCGCGGCCAGCTGGCTGGATGGTCACCACCACTGAGCGCTCATCGCGGGCATCGCGGTGGCGGCTAAGCCAACCACGTTGCTCCATGCGCTTGAGCAGCGGCGTAAGCGTGCCTGAGTCGAGCAGCAGGTTTTCACCCAATGCCTTCACTGTCAGTGACTCGTGCTCCCAGAGCAGCAGTAGCACCAGGTATTGGGGGTAGGTGACGCCAAGCGCATCAAGCAGCGGCTGGTACGCCTTGGTAATAAGGCGCGACAACGCATACACCGAAAAGCAAAGCTGGTTTTCCAGCTTCAGCAAGGGGTTGCACAGAGGGTCGGTAGGTTTTGTCATGGCCTTCGAGGGTACAAACTCAGATTGATTGTAGAATGTTTAATTGTGCACAATGAAATTTGTGTTCTTGTCAAATCGGCAGCGCAACTCACAGGCAACTCACAGAAGCACAGAAGGCAAGATAAGTACAACAAAAAAACCGCTCCGACCAAAGCCGAAGCGGTTTGCTGTATCAGATAAAAGGCTGCGACCCGCCGCTTAGCAGTTTAGCGCGGCGCCGGCCGACTAATATTCAACAATGTCTTGTTTCACAGCCGTTTCGGCGGGCCGCTCTTGCAGCGAGGGGTAGTCGATGTACCCGTGGTCGTCGCCACCGTAGAAGGTTGCCTGGTCGGGCGTATTAAGGGCCGCGCCCTGCTGGTAGCGTTCCACCAGGTCAGGGTTGGCAATGTAAGGCACGCCGAAGGCGATAAGGTCCGCTTCGTTGTTTATGAGCGCCCGCTCGGCCGTTTCCTGCGTGTAGCCACCGTTCAGGATAAACGGTCCGGTAAAAATCTTGCGCAGCGCCGGGCCCACGGGCTCCTGGCCAGCCTTGGCAGCCATCGGGTGGCCGGGCAAGGCCTCAATGACGTGGAGGTAAGCCAAGCCCAGCTTGTTTAGCTGCTCGGTTACGTAGCTAAAAGTGGCCAAGCGGTTAGAGTCGTGAATGCCCCCAACGTTGCCGGTCGGCGCCAGGCGAATGCCCACGCGGTCGGCCCCGAGCACCTCAATAGCCGCCTGCACTACTTCGAGCGCAAAGCGAGCGCGGTTTTCCACGCTGCCGCCGTACTCGTCGGTGCGCTGGTTGGTGCCGTCCTGAATAAATTGGTCGACTAGGTAGCCATTAGCCCCGTGGATTTCAACCCCGTCGAAGCCGGCTCGCTGGGCGTTCTCGGCCGCCTGGCGGAAGTCTGCTACCACGGCCTTTACCTCCTGGTTAGTCAGCGCCCGGGGGGTAGGGATTTCTTCCATGCCCTTGTCGGTGAAGGCTTTCGCATCGCGCGGCTGGATGGCCGATGGAGCTACGGGCAACTCTCCATTCTGAAAAAATGGGTGCGAGATAGCGCCCACGTGCCACAGCTGAATGAAAATGCGACCCCCAGCCGCGTGCACGGCGTCGGTCACTTTTTTCCAGCCCGCCACCTGCGCATCAGAGTGAATGCCGGGCGTGTAGATGTAGCCTACCCCCTGCTGCGAAATCTGCGAGCCCTCAGTGATGATAAGGCCAGCCGAGGCGCGTTGCACGTAGTACTTAACCGTCGAGTCGTCGGGTACGTTGCCTTCGTTGTTGGCGCGGCTGCGCGTCATCGGGGCCATTACCAGGCGGTTGGGCAGCGTGAGGGTACCTACCTGGAAGGGCGTGAAAAGAGCGGGATGCTGGCTCATGGATTGTTGAAATGCGCGGGGCGACTAGCTGCCAGGGCCCGCTGATGGAGAAATCGATTGTGAATAATTGTATTGCATACAACCGATAAGCTTGCGGGTATGTTTTAAAATTTCACCTCTCCGCCAGCAACGCGGCAGGTGGCCGGGCCGCTACTGCAAGTCGTAGCGCACCACACTGGGCTGCCCGAAGCTGAAATCGTTGAACTGGTACGAATCGTGCGAGGTCTCGAAAAGCCGCACCCCATTGGGCGCAAGCTGGCCGCGGGGGTAGAAGCCCAGCAGTAGCTGAAAGGTGCGCAGCACCGTGAGCTCATTGCGAAAGCGGAACCCAATGCCAAATCCCGTGTAAGGCGTCTGCGAGCCGAAGGGCGAGCCCCCGCCAATGGTTTGGTTGACAAAAGCCACGTCGGCAAACGCCAGCACCGCCATCCGAAAGCCCAGCAGCGAAAGCGGCGTGTACACGGTGCCCTCGTAGCTAACCGCGAAGCGGCTGGTGGGCAGCACCTGGCCGGCCGGTTGGAAGCCGCGCACTACCCCCCCCGCGCCGCCCACGCCGCTGAGTAGCACCTCAGCCGGGTAGCGGTTAAAGCCCGCCGTGAGGCGCGCATTGAGCAAGTGCCGGCTCTGGTAGTTGCCCATGCGGTAGCGGCGCGTGAAGTACAAAAACTGCCCCGTGAGCAGGCCCTGCTCCCAGCCGTCATCCTGCATGCGCTGGAAAGTGCCGAAGTCGAGGCTGCCGTAGAGGTAGCCCTGGCGCTCGGAGTAGCCGGCCGTGGCCAGGTGCGCATCGAAGTAGCGGCGGGCCCCCACCGGGTTGGTTTCGATACCCGTTGTGAAGCTGAGCAGCGTGCCGGCGGGCACGTCTTCGGTCCGGCCAAAGCCGAAAAGGTACTTATCCTTATAGTAGCGCCGCACCGAGTAGCCCACCGTGCCCAGATAC
>CALMOO010000589.1 GCA_937871705.1 uncultured Hymenobacter sp. | reverse complement strand
GGTTTAAGTCGCTCTTTACGGGTACGGCCGTAGCTCGGCTGCTGGCCGAAGACGCCATTTTTATTGGCCGCCAAAACTGCGACGAGTTCGCAATGGGTGGCTCGAATGAAAATTCAGCATTTGGCCCAGTGCGCAATGCGCAGGACCCGAGCCGGGTGCCAGGCGGCTCGTCAGGCGGCTCGGCCGTGGCGGTGCAAGCCGATATGTGTCTGGCCTCTATCGGCTCTGACACGGGCGGATCGGTGCGCCAGCCAGCGGCATTTTGCGGCGTTATTGGTTTGAAGCCGACGTACTCGCGCATCTCGCGCTATGGGCTGGTGGCATTTGCGTCGTCGTTCGACCAGATTGGGCCGATTACGCATTCGGTAGAAGATGCGGCGCGCTTGCTGGAAGTGATGGCTGGCCCTGATGGCATGGACAGCACCGCCAGCCAGCAGCCGGTGCCCCCCTACAGCGCGTTGCTGGAGCCCATGCCGCATTACCGCATTGGGTACATCAAAGAAGCCATAGCCCGCCCCGGCTTGCAGCCGGAGGTGCACGATGCCCTGGAAAATACGCTCACTACTCTGCGCAACCAGGGCCACGTGGTAGAAGAGGTCGACTTTCCGTACCTCGACCAGATGATTCCGACGTACTACATTCTTACCACGGCTGAGGCTAGTTCGAATCTTTCGCGCTTCGACGGGGTGAAGTATGGCTACCGAGCGCCCGATGCGACGGACTTGGAATCGCTTTATAAGAAGACGCGCGCCCAGGGCTTTGGCCCCGAGGTGCAGCGGCGCATCATGCTGGGCACGTTTGTGCTGAGTGCCAGCTACTACGATGCGTACTATACCAAAGCCCAGCGTGTGCGGCGGCTCATCAAGGATAAAACTGACGAGCTGCTGCGGCAGTACGACTTCCTGGTTTTGCCGACTACCCCCACCACGGCGTTCAAGCTGGGCGAGAAGCAAGACCCGGTGTCGATGTACCTGGCCGACATTTTTACGGTGCAGGCTTCGCTGGCAGGCGTGCCAGCCATTTCTATTCCGGCGGGGCAGGATGCGGAAGGCATGCCGATTGGCTTGCAGATTATGAGTGGTGCCTTTCGGGAGGCTGACCTGTTGGCTTTTGCCAATGAGCTGACGGCTGTACCGGCAGCAGAGTAGGGCGAGCTACAAGGTTCGTGCTGCTACCAACTTTACTTTGACTGACTACGTAGCGGGTTGCTACGTAGTCAGTCACTTTTTTTAGCAATGCTTGCTAACGGTTACGATGTTCAGCCTTTGTACTTTACCTTAGCCCGATGAAAGCTTCACACCAAGTACCCGCCTTAGCCAGCAGCTTCGCTTTGAGGGGCAAGTTGGCGGGTGGGCTGCTGGGCTGGGCGCTGGCCCTGGGGGCGCTGCCAGCCGTGGCGCAGCATGTACCGCGTCGTAGCCGGACGGTGCCGGAGGATACTGTTCGACAAGTAGTTGAGCTGCCGGCAGCTACTATCGACTCCTTGGCCGCGGAGCCACTAATTGAGCCGGTTGTCGACTCGGCACGGCTGGTCTGGCTACAAACGCCGACTACGCTGCAAGAGCTGGTGGGCGACCGAGTAAGCTGCTTCGATACCGACGCGCCACACCAGTTCAATGCAGCGGTGATGGCGTACGTGCGGCTGTTTACTGAGCGCCAGCGGGCCTACACGCAGCGGGTGCTGGAGCGGGAGCAATTTTACTTTCCAATTTTTGAGAAATACCTAGCGCAGTATCACTTGCCGCTTGAGTTGAAATACTTGTCGGTAGTAGAGTCGGCGCTGTTGCCCACGGCTAAGTCGCCGGTAGGAGCCGTGGGCTTGTGGCAGTTTATGCCGCCCACGGCCGGCGACCTGCACCTGAAGCGCGATGAATGGGTGGATGAGCGCATGCACCCCGAAAAAGCCACTGAGGCGGCCTGCAAGCACCTGCGCTACCTCTACGGCGTTTTCCACGATTGGGAATTGGTGCTGGCAGCCTACAACTGGGGCGCGGGCAATGTGCAGCGCGTAGTTCGCAAAACGGGCAAGCGTAATTTTTGGGACCTCTACCCCTACATGCCGGCCGAAACGCGCAACTACGTGCCCACTTTCACGGCCGTGATGTATGCCATGACCTACGCTAAGGAGCATGACCTGCACAACCCGGCCCTGCACTACCAGCACTACGAAGCGCTCGACACGCTAGGCCTGCGCGGCCAGGCCCTGGATTTGCGCCGTTTGAGCCGAGCCTTGGGCTACAGCGACTCGCTGGCTTTAACGCGCTTTAACCCGGAGCTGCGCCACGGCAGCTTACCAGCTGGCTACCGGCCTTACGTGCTACGCTTTCCGGCGGCAGCCCGCGAGCACCTGGGTGATGTTGACCGTAGTACGCTACTAGCTTACTGCCAGCCCACTACCGAGCTGCCGCAGCCCTTGGCCACGGTCCTACCCCGCCTCGAAGGCGTTGAGCCCTGGCCTACAACTGGCCAATTAGCAACCACTAGCGGCACTCGGGCCGATAGTGAGGCTGCTGTTCCGCGCTTCCGCCGCGTCAACTACACCTTGCACCGGGGGCAGACGCTGGCTACCGTGGCCGATAAGTACGATGTGAGCCCGGCCCAACTGCGCAAGTGGAATGGCCTGCACAAAGACCAGTCGTTGAAGCCAGGGCGGCAGCTGGTGGTATTCGTGCCGTTGCCCGCGTCGGCTGCGTCGCACCCTATCAGTGCATTCGCGACGGCTGCTACCCCCGCCCCGACGACGGTGGCCGCCTTGCGCCGCATCTCGCCCGCCGATAGTACCTGGCAGGTGCTAGCCGCCGCCAATGCTCGCTACGCCCGCCTGGCCCAGGAGCGCGCCGCCCACGAAGCAGCGATGGCTCAGGCGCTGGTTCGTACCCAGAAGCAAATAGCCGCGCGCGCAGCAGCGCAGCGGCGGCTCTCGATTGCGCAAGCCGCAACGGCCGCTAAAGCCACCGCCGCGGCCCGACTGGGCTTGCCTGCTGAACCTGCTGACTCGATTACGGCAACTGAAAGCAGTGTAGCGGTTACCGTGCCTGCCACCCAATCAGAAACGGCTGCGCAAATAATTGTTGTGCAGTCCCTACCCCCTTCCGAGGTGGCAGCCCCTGCCAACCGGCCGCGTCGCAATGCCCGCCTAGCGGCAGCGGCGGCCCCAGAAACGGAGCGGCCCCTGGCGTCTACTCCGCAGCCGGAGCCGCGGCGCGCCAAAAAAGAAGAGTTGCCGGAAGGTTTCGCGAGCGCTACTAAACTGTATACCGTGCGCCCCGGCGACAACATGGGCGACCTGGCCGATGCGCGTGGCGTTACGATAGCTCAGCTTAGAACCTGGAACAACCTTCGAACTACAACCTTGGTGCCGGGGCAGCAGCTGCGCCTAGTGGCGCCAGCTGAGGCGCCAAGCCAGCCAGTAGTGGCGCAGGCCCTACCCCCCCAGCCCGCTAAAGCGGTACCCGAGCGCCCGAAGCTGGAAACGCATACTGTGCAGCGAGGCGACACGCTATTCAATATTTCTCAGCGCTTTGGGATGAGTGTGGAGGAACTGCGCCGGCTCAACCACCTGGCTACTGATGCGGTGAAGCTCGGCCAGAAGCTGCTGGTGCGCAGCTAAAGCCCTGCGCTACCTAGTACTTTCGCCTGACGGCCGCGCTTGGTTCGCGGCCGTTTTTGCGCTGTCTATTTTCCCCACCATGCTAAAAATCAATCCGCAAGACGCGCTCGCTTACCACGAGCAAAGCCCGCAGGGCAAAATTGAGGTCGTGCCCACTAAACCCATGAGTACGCAGCTCGACCTGGCGCTGGCATACTCGCCGGGCGTGGCCGAGCCCTGCAAGGCCATCGCGGCCAATCCCGACGACGTTTATAAGTACACGGCTAAAGGCAACCTGGTGGCCGTCATCAGCAATGGCACGGCGGTGCTGGGGCTGGGCAATATCGGGCCGGCGGCCTCTAAGCC
>CALMOO010000588.1:1482-15465 GCA_937871705.1 uncultured Hymenobacter sp. | reverse complement strand
CCCCCGACACCGAGAGCATCGCCACGCGGCTGGTGGGCTGCTCACGCGCCATTTCTTGCAGCGTAGTATCGGTGAAAACCACATAGGGCGGCACGCCCTGCTCGTCGGCAATTTGCTTGCGGAGCTGGCGCAGGCGCTCGAATAAGCGCGCTTCGGGCGAGCCGGCACCCGCGGCGGCCGCTTCGGCGGCGGCTTTTTTGGTGGCGCGGGTTTGCTTTTCGGCCTTCTCAGCCACCTGAAATTTCTTGAGCGAAACAGGCAATTGACCTTTCAATACCTGCTGGCCGCGCTCCGTAATTTTCAAGGCGTAGCCTTCCTCGTAGGCGATATAGAACAGGCCATCGTTGAGCATCTGGTGGATGTAGCTGTACCAGTCGAGGTAGGGCAAATCGTTACCGGCGCCGTAGGTTTTGAGCTGGTCATAGCCGTGTTGCAGCACCGCTTGGTTGCGCATACCGCGCAAGATGTCAATCAGCAGGTTGATAGCCACGCGCTGCTGGGTGCGGGCGCTGGCCGACAGGGCTTTCTGAGCCAGCAGGGTGCCGTCGAAGGTAGTGGGCGGATTGCGGCAGATGTCGCAGTTGTCGCAGTCGTGGCCCAGGTCTTCGGAGAAGTAGTGCAGCAGAATGCGGCGGCGGCAGCTAGCCGCTTCGGCAAATTGCTGCATGCGCTCTAGCTTGGCAGTGTTGAGCTGCGCTTGGCGGGCGGGCACGTCCTTGGTCACCATCTCGCGCATCGACATGACGTCGGCAAACGAGTAGAAGAGTAGCGCCGTGGCCGGGCTGCCATCGCGGCCGGCGCGGCCGATTTCCTGGTAATAGCCCTCAATGTTTTTGGGCAGATTGTAGTGCATCACCCAGCGCACGTTGCTCTTGTCGATGCCCATGCCGAAGGCGATGGTGGCGACAATTACCTGCAAGTCATCCTGCAAGAACTTCTCCTGCACGCTACCCCGCTGGTTGGGCGTCATGCCGGCGTGGTAGAAGCCGGCCTTAATGCCCTTCTGCTGAAGCTTTTGGGCAATGGTTTCGCAGCTCTTGCGCGAGAGGCAGTAGATAATACCCGCGTCCTGGGGGTGGCGCCCGATGAATTCGAGCATCTGCCCGATGCGGTCTTGGCCGGGGCGCACTACGAGGTTGATGTTGGGCCGGTCGAAGCTCGACAGAAATACCTTGGGCTCACGCAAGTTGAGCTGCGTTTTGATATCGCGCTGCGTTAGGCGGTCGGCCGTAGCCGTGAGGGCAATAATGGGCGTGTTGGGAAAGTGCGTCCGCAACGCGCCGAGCTGCGTGTATTCGGGCCGGAAATCGTGGCCCCAACTCGAAATACAGTGCGCTTCGTCGATGGCAAACAGGCTGACATTGACCCGCGTCAGAAACTGCATAAAGCCGTCGCTCAGCAGCTTTTCGGGCGAGACGTAGAGCAGCTTGAGATGGCCGCTCACGGCCGCCCGCGCAATATCATTGGCCTCGCTCTGGCCCACGCTGCTGTTGATGTACGACGCCACGATGCCATTGGCCTTGAGCGCCTCAACTTGGTCCTTCATCAGGGCGATGAGGGGCGACACGACCACACACACGCCTTCCGATACAACGGCCGGAATCTGAAAGCACACCGACTTGCCGCCACCGGTTGGCATGAGCACAACCGTATCGTTACCAGACAGTATGCTCTGAATAATGTCGCCCTGCATAGGCCGAAAATTATCGTAGCCATAATAGCGCTTGAGGGCTTGACGAGCGGCAGTGAGCGAGGAAGCAGGAGTAGTAACGGCAGGCATAAGGCACTTCAATCGAAAGAATAAAATAACAATTGGCTAAGCGAAGTTCCAAAAAACTTAGCCACGCCTGCCTCAACTTAGCCCACCAGCTATAAGGCCAGCTTTTACCAGGTCTATAAGGCTTAAGATGAGAAGCTTAGTGCTTACCATCAGACTCAGCAGGGCCAGCAGCTAGCGGGGGCCGCCGGCTACCCCGGTACAGCTCATACTTAAGCAAGCGGCAATCTATCGGGCCATTGAAGAGCGGAATACGCCGTGACACTTTCAGCCCAATGGCCTTCGCCGCCTCCAGATTACCAGTGAAAATAAACGCCTCAAATCCCTGAAAATTCTGCTTGAGCGCGTCGCCAATGGTCTTGTAGAGCGCATCCATCTGGGCCTCCTCGCCGATGCGCTCGCCGTAGGGTGGGTTGGTGATGAGTACCCCGGGTGGCTGGTCCGAGGGGGGGTAGGCATCGCGTACGTCGCGCACCGCGAGGCGAATGCACTCATCAAGGCCCGCGGCTTCGATGTTTTGGGCAGCTTGGTCGATAACGCGCGGGTCGAGGTCGGAGCCAGCCAGGTAAGCCTGCGGCTCTTCGATGCGCTGGGCTTGGGCTGCTTCGCGCACTTGCTGCCACAGCGTAGCATCAAAGTCGGGCCAGTTTTCGAAGCCGAACTTGCCTTGGTGAAACAGGCCGGGCGCAATGCGCTGGGCAATGAGACCCGCCTCGGTGAGGATGGTGGCCGAGCCGCACATGGGGTCGATGAGCGTGCTTTTCTTATCCCAACCTGAGAGCAGGACCAAGCCGGCGGCCAGCACCTCGTTGAGCGGCGCCTCGTTGGTACCCTGGCGGTAGCCGCGGCGGTGCAACGAGTCGCCGGCCGCATCGAGGCTCAGGATAACGTCGTTTTCGAGCATGCGCAAGTGAATGCGAATATCGGGGTTGCGGGTGTCGATGCTGGGGCGCTCGCCGGTGCGCTCCCGAAACTGGTCCACGATGGCGTCTTTGGTGAGCTGGGCCACATACAAGGAATGCTCGAAGCTCGACTTATTGACCACCGCCGTAATGGCAAACGTCTGGCCAGGGCCGATGAACTTGCTCCAATCGATGTAGCTCACCTCGTCATACAGCGCGCGCTCGTCGGGGGCGTAGAAATCGGCGAAGGGGCGCAGCAGGCGCATGGCCGTGCGGCTCCAGAGGATGGTATTGTAGAGCAGTTTTTTGTCGCCGCTAAATTCGACGGCGCGGCTACCGACGTATTCGATGGTGGCGCCGAGCTGGCGCAGCTCGTCAACCAAGACTTCTTCGAGGCCAAACTGGGTGGTGGCGGTAAGGTGCATGGGCGCAAAGGTCGGGGGTAGTGGGCGAGAAGCCACGTAATTTGTGCCTAACCTATCCCACCACCATATGGAGAAGCAACTCAACCAACTCACCAAAATTAAAGGCCTGCGGCAATTTCTACTCCAGCAGGTCGGCGGCCTTACCACCACGCAGTTTAACGCTATTCCGCCTGGTTATAACAACAACATTATCTGGCATCTGGCTCACCTCAGCAGCGCCGTGCAGGCCATCTGCTATGTGCTGGCCGACCAGCCTATCACCCTCGAAGAGCAGTATTTTCGGCCATTTCTACCTGGCACTCGCCCCGAACGGGCGCTAGACGAAGCCGAAATTGAGGTTATCAAAGGGCTGCTTATCGCCACTATCGACCAACTCCGCACCGACGTAGAGCACGGCATTTTTACCACGTACAAGCCCTCTGAGCGCATTGCCGCTATTTACGGTGTGGAAGTCGCCAGCCTAGCTGATGCGCTGGATTTCGTGCTTTTTCACGAAGGCTACCACATCGGCTATGTGGTGTCGCTGAAGCATTTGGTATAAGGCAAGTGACAGATTAGGCTCTTCGTTTAAAATCTGGAGTAATGACAAATAGTATTAGGTCGGGCTTGTTGACCAAACAGAATCTACTTGGAGTGTTGAGCACGCCCAATAACTTGATGATGACTTATACCTGATGCTCCAGCCGGCCCCAATGGCCGGCTTTTTTGTACCTTCCGCCCCGTATGGCTACTCCTGTTACTACTGCGCGCGGCGCTACCACCGATACCATTACCCGCTCCTACGCCGGGCCGATGGTGCTCATGACCCTGCTGTTTCTGCTCTTCGGGGCGGTTACGAATTTCAACGACGTGCTCATGCCCTACCTCAAGGACGTGTGCCAGCTCACTGATTTTCAATCGACCGCGGTGCAGTCGGCTTTTTTCGGGGCGTATTTCCTGATGTCATTGCCCGCGGGCAAGTTGCTGGAGAAGCTGGGCTACCAGCGCGGCATTGTGGTGGGGCTGCTCGTGATGGCGGGCGGTGCGCTGCTGTTTGTGCCGGCCGCCAATACGCGGGCGTTCCCGTTGTTTCTGACGGCGCTGGCGGTACTAGGCGCGGGCATCACGCTTTTGCAAGTAGCGGCCAACCCGTACGTGAGCGTGCTGGGGCCAGCGCGGCAAGCCCCAGCGCGGGTGAGCATTGTGGGAGTAGCGAATAATTTTGGCGGGGCCATTTCGCCGCTGGTAGGTGGGCTGCTGCTGTTTGGCGGCTCGGTGGCGCTGAAGGCGCAGTTGGCAGTCCTACCCCTCGCCCAGCGCCTGACGCAGGAAGCGCAGCTGGTGAAGGCACCTTACCTAGGCCTGGCGGGCTTTTTGGCGGTGCTGGCGGGCGTGTTCTTTATGCTACGGCTACCCGATATTGACGCGCTGCCCGAAGAAGAGAAACTAGAGCACCAGGCCGTAGCGGTCGGCCGCAAGTCGGCGCTCAACTATCGGCACCTAGTGCTGGGCATCGGGGCCATTTTTGTATACGTGGGGGTAGAAGTCGGGCTGGGCTCGTTCCTCATTCGTTACGGCGAAAGCCAGGGCATTCGGGCGCTTTCTCCTTTTACCCAGAGCTTGGTGCGCGCCCTAAACGTGGCTACCAACTTCGCCGGCGAGCTATTTGGACAAAGCCCGGCGCCGATTGACACCTCGGCGGGCTTCACCAAGGCAGTGGGCGCGGTGCTGGTATCGTCGTATTGGTTTGGCTCGCTGGTGGGGCGGGTGGTGGGTATTCCGCTACTGCTGCGGTTTCACAATCGCGTGCTGCTCGTGGCGGTGTGCGCGGCGGGCGTAGCGCTGGTCGGGGCCTCCGTACTAAGCCAGGGCGAAATCGCGCTGTGGCTGATAGTGCTCTGCGGCTTGTGCAACTCCATTATGTGGCCGGTTATTTTTCCGCTGGCTATCACCGGGTTAGGGCCGTTTACTAAGCAGGGCTCGTCGTACCTGATTATGGCCATTGTAGGTGGGGCGCTCCTACCCCCACTCATGGGTTTCATTGCCACGCACGGCGGCGGGCTGCGGGTAGCCATGGTGGTGCCGGCAATGTGCTACGCCTACCTGCTGTTTTATGCCATGAGTGGGTATCGCGTGCGGTAACATTTGCCGAAGTGGCGCCCCTACCCCAGCTCCAAAAAAGAGGGGGAGCCGACCGATTTAAGTATGTATCCTGCTATGATAATCGGTTCAAGCTTCCCGCTTTAAGCCGGCCTTAGCCTGTAAACTTCGCAGAAAGCCACCCACCCGTTTTGCATCATACCAATGAAAACCGCTCCAAACATAATTATTGAGAGCACTAGTAGTGAGCCCGTTACAAACGCGCCTCAGCTAGCGGCCAAACCGCACTACCCCATACTAGATGGCTTGCGGGGGGTAGCGGCCCTTATGGTGGTTGCGTTCCATATTTTCGAGGCCCATGCCACCAGCCACCTCGACCAAATTCTGAACCACGGGTATCTGGCCGTCGATTTTTTCTTTCTGCTTTCGGGCTTTGTCATTGGCTACGCCTACGACGACCGCTGGCAGAAAATGACGACTTGGGATTTCTTTAAACGCCGGCTGGTTCGGTTGCAGCCGATGATAATCATCGGCATGGTTATCGGCGCGTTGGGCTTTTACTTTCAGGATTCTACGCTGTGGCCGGCCATCCATACGGTGCCAGGCTGGAAAGTACTGCTGCTCATGTTTATCGGGTTTACGCTGCTGCCGGTGCCACCAGCCCTAGATATCCGCGGCTGGAACGAGATGCACCCGCTCAATGGCCCCGCTTGGTCATTGTTCTACGAGTATATTGCCAATATTTTGTACGCGCTTTTCGTGCGTAAATTCTCCAAAACCGCGCTTTCAATACTGGTAGTTCTATCTGGCGCGGCCTTGCTCCACCTGGCCCTGACTAGCCCTACTGGCGACGTAATTGGCGGCTGGTCCTTAGAGCCGCAGCAACTGCACGTTGGGTTTGCCCGAGTTATGTATCCATTTTTTGCGGGTTTATTACTGTTCAGGATGGGCAAATTGATTCAATTCAAAAATGCTTTTCTAGTATGCAGCTTATTAATTATTCTTGTCCTGGCCATGCCCAGAATCGGGGGTAGCGCCCACTTATGGCTCAATGGGATCTATTACTCGTTGAGTATTATTCTGGTCTTCCCGCTAATTGTTTTCTTAGCCGCAAGCGGCAGAATTGAAGGTGGTTTTTCAGCCCGCATTTGCAAGTTTTTCGGCGACATTTCCTACCCCATTTATATCACGCATTACCCCATAATCTATATTTATACTGGGTGGGTGGCGACTACGAAAATCCCGCTGCAAAATGCGTTTCCCATTAATCTGGCCGTCTTTCTCTCGAGCATTGCCCTGGCCTACGGCTGCTTGAAATTGTACGATGAGCCAGTTAGAAAATGGCTAAAAAGAAAGGTGCTGGATTAAGTAATTGCGGCACTTACTTCTTTGCCGCTTTGGCGGCTTTCTCCTCATTCAGCAGCTTGAGCAGCACGCCATTGGTCCAGCCGAAGCCGTCTTGCAGCGGGTACTCGCCACCGCCGGCCAGCAGGTTGGTATCCTCCACGTTGTACTTCTCCAGCAGCTTGCCGGTGGCGTTGAATACGCGCACGTTCAGCGACACCCAGCGGTGGGCGACGGTATCGGCCAGGGTGGTTTGCTGGTAGCGGCGCAGGCCCACTACCGACAGGTATTCGAGCGGCGCCCAGGCGTTGGGCGCATCCCACTGCTGCTTGCCGTGGTTGGGGGTAGTGAGGAGGCCGCCGGGGCGCAGAAACTCCGATTCGAGGCGCTGCGCCGTTTGGCTGGCCTGGGCGGGGGTAGCGACGCCGAAGGCCAGCGGAAACACCCCGGCCAGCGTGCGCACATTCACGGGCTGGCGCTGCGGCAAGTCATAATCGACATAAAAGCCTAGCTGGGCATTCCAGAAATAGCGCCGAATGGCAGCCGTGCGCGCCACCGCCAGCTTGCGGAAGCGCGGCGCCTCGGCCGAGTCGCCGGCTTGCGCGGCAGCGCGGGCCAGGGCTTGTTCCAAGGTCAGGAGCAAGCAGTTCAAATCGACGGGCACTAGGCTGGTGGTGCGAATGCTGCCCAGCCCCTGGCTGGGCACAAACCAGCGGGTGCTAAAATCCCAGCCCGAGGCGGCTGCCGCGCGCACATTGCGGTAAAACAGGGGGGTAGGCTGCCGCGTGTTGGCGGCGGCTTCCACATCTTCGCGGTACGACTCTTCGCGGGGCTGGTCGCTGTCGTCCCAGTAGCGGCTCAGGACTTCGCCGCCCGGCATCCGCACCACGCGGCCAGCCGCCACGCCGGGCTTGAGGACAGTGGCGCCGGCCGTCCAGTAGGTGTATTCGCTCCGCATTTGCGCCCGATATTTTACCAACGCCTGGCTGCCTGGGCCCTCGGCTTGCGCCAACAACTGCACCATGAGGGCAAAAAACGGCGGCTGCGAGCGCGTGAGGTAGTAGGTGCGGTTGCCGTTGGGAATATGCCCGTAGTGGTCGAGCAGAAAGCCAAAATTGGCCACCATGTCGCCGATAAGCTGGGTGCGGCCGGCCTCGCGCAGCCCTAGCATAGTGAAATACGAATCCCAGTAATACACCTCCCGAAACCGCCCGCCAGGCACCAGGTACGGGTGCGGCAGCGGCAGCAGCGACGAATATTGCCCGGCCTCGGCCTGCGCGGGGCGGCGCAGCACCGTCCAAAGCGTATCGAGGTGCGCCCGAATACCGGCCTTGATGTTGCTGTGGTAAGCATCGGTGGGCGCGGCGGGCGCCACAAAATACTGCGCTACGAAGGCCTTCAGGTCGAAGCCCGCCTGGCCGTGCTGCTGCTGGTAGGCGGCCATTACCTCGGCGGGCGTGCCCTTGGGTAAGGCATCCACAAACGTCTTGTTGTCGCGGTACACCTGCGTGCGTTGCACGTCTTCAAACAAGCCAGGATAAAGCTGACGCGGCGAAGGCGGAATCTTAAGCAGCAAGCTGCTCGACGCCACCGATGCCGAGCTAACCGACGGGCGGGGGGTAGGCTGGGCCTGGGCCGCAGCGGCTAGCAGCAGGCCACCTAGGAGGAAATATTTCATGGCGTGAGCGGGTGGGAATAGACTGTGAATGCGCCAATTAGTAATTTATTACCGAGAGGCTAGCCTTGTGCTTGCAAAGTAGCTACTCCTTCGTCAGCGAGTGGTGAGGAAGCAAAAGTGCAGCGGCTGCTACTACGCGGCATTATCTTTGTCTGTGTTGGTAAAATTCTTTTTTAACCATTCCTAAATTTACTATGCTTAATTTCTTCGTCAGAAAATCCTATTTACTATTACTGCCTTTATTGCTCCTTAGCTCGGGCGGATGCAAGAAAATCCTGAGCTTACTTAGTTTTCAGGTTAATGATTCAAGCACATTTACTATTCCGGGCACCACCTACTTGCCGGGCGTTAGCCTGAGCATTCCGGGCTTTACGGTGACGTCGACTTCGCAGAGCACTTTTAAGAACAATAACACGTCGGCTGACTACGTGCAGGACGTGACCCTCGACCGTTTGACGCTCACCGTGACCAACCCGAGCACTCAGAACTTTGATTTTCTCAAAAGCATCAGCATCTACATTGCCACCGATGCGGCGGGCTCCAACAAGGTGCTGCTCGCCTCGCTCAGCCCCGTGCCCACGGGCCAGACCAGCATCAGCCTGACGCCCACCAGCGCCAAGCTCGACCAATACTTAAAAAATGGTTCCTACACCCTAACGACGACCGCCGAGCTAGCCCAAACGCTGCGCCAAAACACCGACGTGCGTGCCGATACGCGCTTCAACGTGACGGCTAAGCTGCCATAGTTCTGGGCTTTAGATAGTAGCAAGGGGGTAGTGAGCGCAAGTTTGCTACCCCCTTATTTTTTAGTAATACTCAGCCTGGTAGCTCGTGCAGGTACTGCGGCGGCACGCTATCGACGAGCCACACGCCATTGCCCGAGCGATAGAACACGCCGCCGGCCGCATGGAGCGCTGCCGCATCGACGGCGAGCAGCACGGGCCGCCCGCGGCGCTGGCCCACGCGGCGGGCCGTGGCTTCGTTGGGCGAGAGGTGCACATGGTGGCGGCTCATTTTCTGCAAGCCAGTGTGCCGAATGGCCGGTAGCGCCGCCGGCACCGTACCGTGATATAGTACAGCGGGCGGCTCGGCCGCAACCAGCTGCAAGTCTACCTCCACGCTGTGGCCTTGCTGCGCCCGAATGCGCTGGCCGGCCTCATCAAAGGCAAAACGCTGCTTGTCATTGTCTTCTACTACGTCTTCGAGCTCGTCGCGCGTGAGTGGGTGGCCGTGCGCGGCGCATGCGGCCAGCAGGTCGGCTACGGCCACCCAGCCGCCAGCTTCGAGGTGCAGGCCGATGGCTTCGGGCGCGTGACGCAGGTGCTTGCTCAGGAATTTGCTGAGGCGAGTGGTTTGCTTGGTGTCCATTGAGGGTTAAATGTAGCGTGGGCTTTGTAGTTCGCGCCGCGAACGTCTCGATGCAGGACGCCGACTGCAAAGTCCGCGCTACACGCCGACCTTTGCCGCTATGCTGCTCGAAGAACACGTTTCGCTCCGTCCTTACAACACTTTCGGCCTCAATGCGCAGGCCCGCTACTTTGCTCGCTTCGCCTCGGCCGACGAGTTGCGGCAGCTGCTGGCCCTACCCCAGGTGCAGGCCGGACCGCTGCTTGTGCTGGGCGGCGGCTCTAACCTGCTGCTCACGCAGGATTTCGTGGGTGTAGTGTTGAAGAACGAGATTAAAGGCCTCGAAATCATTGGCGAAGATACCGACACGCACACCGCCCTGCTGCGCGCCGGCGCTGGCGAAAGCTGGCACGGTCTGGTCGAATACACCCTGCAGGAAGAGCTGAGCGGGGTAGAAAACCTGTCGCTTATTCCGGGCACGGTAGGCGCGGCGCCGCTCCAAAATATTGGGGCTTACGGGGCTGAGCTGCAAGACACATTCGAGCGGCTGGAAGCGCTAGAAATCAGCACCGGTGCGCTGCGCGTGTTCACCAAGCAGGAGTGCGGCTTTGGCTACCGCGAAAGCGTATTTAAGGGCCCGCTCAAAAACCAGTTTATCGTGACGGCTGTGGTGCTGCGGCTGCATCGTGCTACGGCCCGTCGCCCGGCCAACGTGCGCTACGGCGCCATTCAGGAAACGCTCGCCGACCTAGGCATCGACTCCAGCGAGCCTACCCCCTCGACGTGAGCCGGGCCGTGGTGCACATCCGCCGCTCTAAGCTGCCCGACCCGGCTGAGGTTGGCAACGCGGGCTCGTTTTTCAAGAATCCTGAAATCTCGCAGCACAAATTCGACGAGTTGCAGGCGCGCTACCCCAGCATGCCGGGCTACCCCGTGCCGGGCGGCGTGAAGGTGCCCGCGGGCTGGCTTATCGAGCAGGCCGGCTTTAAGGGCACGCGGCGCGGTGCTGGCGAAGGCACGCACGGCGTGCACGACCGCCAGGCGCTAGTACTCGTGAACCACGGCGGCGCTACCGGCCAGGAACTACGCGAGTTAGCCGAGGAAATTATTCGCTCGGTGCGCGATATTTATGGGATAGAGCTGCACCCAGAAGTGAATATTTTGTAGTTTAGTAAGCCTACACTCCACAGGTTAAGCAGTACGTGTGGAGGTTAGTAGGCCTACTAGTTACTTATACTCGCCGCTCTTCTTTCAAGAGAAGGGCCCGTAACTGAGCAACACGTACAGGTGCCAGCCTGCGGCCACTGCCAGGGCCACGGGCCGGGCATAGCGGCTGGGCCAGTGGGGTAGCAAGGCGGCAATCAGGCACAGCACGAGCGGCAACAGCGTGTAAGTCAAGCGTTCGGGGTAGTAACCCAGCAACCCAAAAAACAGCACGCAGCAACCCGTTACCCAAGCTAGTGCGGGCCCGGCGGCGGTAGGCAAGAGCGGCCCAGCACTGCTAGCATGGCGCCAACGCGAAGCTACATACAAGGCACCCCCGGCTAGCAGCCACCAGCGCATCAGTTGCCAGCTATGGACGTATTCAGCCAACTTATCACCGAGCAAGCGCCCAAACGCGAGGAGCGGCAGGTGCCGGGCTTCGAGCAGCCACACTACTTGGTGCCAGCGCACGGCCTCGTAGTTGTAGTAGGTAGTGCCCTGGCTTCGGAGCAGGGCAATCCAGAGGAGGGTAGGCGCTGCAAAAAGCACCGCGCTGAGCCCCACTTGCCCGAGCACCCCTGCCCAACCTGGTGTGGCGGCAGGGGGTAGGGATGTTGCCGGCTCTGTGCTAGCTGCCCGCCCAACTAGCCCATAGGCTAGGGCCGGCCAAGCCAGCACGAAGCTCCCATAGAGCAGCGGCAGCAAACCCAGCCCAAATGCCAAACTAATTAATTCAACCCAACTTAGGGGTAGGCGCCGCCCCAGCCATAGCGCTAGCGCGAGGCAGAACAGCGGCACAAAAAACGCAAGCATTTGCTGGTGCGCCGTCCAGAAAAACATCTTAATAATGGGGTTGGCTACTAACACCCACGACAAGGCAAGGAATTGCCATTGCTCGCCGCGCCCAGCCGTCAAAAGCTTGACTAGATGCCGCAGCAACAGCAAGCTGCCCAATAAAATCAGGCCATTGAGCAGCACATACCCGCTGTAGTAACTATAGAATAATTCATCTTCAGGCCAAAGTTGGGGCAACCCTATCCGCCCGGCCTGCCGCAATAGCAGTAGCAAGGGGTAGCCAACGGCCGCTCCCAGCAGCGCATAAAGCGGACGCGACTGCCGCACTTCTTTTGGTAGCAGCAGCTTGCCTGGGTGTTCTGCCACTGCCAGGTAGCCATAGCTATCGTGGTTAACTACGAAGCCTAATCCAGGCCCTACCCTGGCATAATGCCCCCAATACTCGACACCGGGCTGCCCCTGCGGCGCCGGCGACAGCCAAAAAGATAGGCAGCCCACCAGCATGAGGACGGCCAATATTCCTGCTGACTTTAAGTTACTCCAGCTACTGCGCATTTACTTCAGCCCAAGCACTAGGGCGCCAACGCCACTTCTGGTAAGCCCTCCCCGCCTTCTGCTGCCACTAGCACCCAGGGCACTCACCAAGGTGAATACCTGGCCTTGCATTGGGCAACTTGCGAAAAAACGCATATGGGATGAAATAAGGGAGTGTAAACAAACATACAGCTTCCCGGCAACTTCTCCACAGTAACTGGGTTTGGCTGGTGCTAGCGAGTGGCCTGCGCGGTATGCTAACCTTGCATGGGCTCAGCTTGTGCTAATTTGCCACCTTATGCTTTCCGAACCTACTTACTTGGCCGCCCGCATGGTGGCCCCAGCTTTAGCCGTGCATTTTGCCCAGCACTGGGCCGCGGCCGCTAGGCTGGGCGGGCAGGCCCTACCCCCTCCCCCACCGGCCGCCCTGCTCGAAGTGGTGATTGACGTGGCTTTCTGGGCCAGCTTGCGGCGCGAGGAAGGCCGGCCGCCGCGCATTTCGCTGGCGCTGCTGGCGCCCGAGGCCGCCGGCCATCCGCTGGTGTTTGCCCACCGGCTGCGCCTGACGCCCCAGGCCCTCATTAAGCTGGCGCCGGCCGTGGAGCACGCGGGCATTCACTTGGGCATCGGCCACGACGACGAGGGCCTTTATGTGTGGGGCACGGCCACTCATATTCCGCCCGTGTGCTTTGTGCTGGAAGTAGTAGAACCTGGCCTGTTGGTAGCCAAGCACCGGCGTGCCGATGGCTTTGGTAAGTTCGTGAACGTGGCGGTGCTGCGCGGCGACCAAGTTAGGGTGATAGATGAGGAAAGCCGCGGCCTGGCTGACTACCCCGACCTGCTTTTGTCGTTGCCTGGCATTCCGCTACCGGCCGCAGCTCCCGGCGAAGGCGCCGACGTGGATGTGCTGCTCGAACTGGCCCGGGCCATGCGGGCGCACGGGCGCGGCGGGCTGGTGCTGGTAGTGCCACCCGGCTCGGAGGCGTGGCGCGACTCCATTGTGCAGCCGCTTAGCTACCCCGTAGTGCCGCCTTACAATGGCATTGCCTCGCTCCTGAGCGAAGCCGACCACACGCGCCGCGATTGGCAAGAAAACCTATTGGATACCATTGATGTAGTCGGCGGCTTTTCGGCAGTAGATGGCGACACTGTCATTACGCAGCAGTACGACTTACTAGCTTTTGGGGCCAAAGTGACGCGCACCGCCCACGGCACCCTTGTTGAGCAATTGGTGGTGACGGAGCCCGTAGTAGGGTCAAGCGCCACTATTGTGCACCCGGCCAAAAACGGCGGCACCCGCCACCTGGCTGCCGCGCAGTTTGTGCACGACCAACACGACGCCGTGGCTTTGGTAGCCTCGCAAGATGGCAACTTTACCGTCTTCTCGTGGTCGCAAGCAATGTGTATGGTGCACGCCCACCGCATCGATGCGCTGCTGCTGTGAGTAGAGGCAAAAACAGCCTGTCATGCCTTAACGGGCTGTTTTTGCCTTCTTATACCAATTACTACTTCAGCACGGCGAGCGTTACGCCGTCGCCGCCGCGGTCGGCGTGCTCGTCGCCTACGCTGGCTACGGCGCGGGTCTGGCGGAGGTAGTCGCGCACTACTTGGCGCAACACGCCGTTGCCGCGCCCGTGCAGGATTTTCATCTCAGGAATACCAAACATCACCGCATCATCCACATAGACCATGAGCTTGGTCAAGGCGTCTTCGGCCCGCTCGCCGCGCAGGTCAAGGGTAGGGCTGAAGGTGGACATGCGGCCGGTGAGGTCGAGGCTAGAGCCGCTGGCGTTAGCGGCCGCCGTTTTGCGGGCGGCGTGCTCGCGCTCGCGCGCTTCAGCCCGGCTCAGCTTTTCGAGCTGATTGACTTTCACCAGCGTTTTCATGCCCCCGAAGAGG
>CALMOO010000588.1:0-1472 GCA_937871705.1 uncultured Hymenobacter sp. | reverse complement strand
GCTTACGACTTCGCCGTGGCCTTCCTGGCCGAGTATTGCTACCCGGTCACCGGGGTTTAGTGTGTTGGCATCGACCAGCTCGCGGGTGGGGCGCGCTTTGGGCGGCTCAATTTGCAGCTCTTTGCGCACGAACGTATCGAGCTTTTCGCGAGCCTGCTTGGTGGTTTCCTTGTCGGCCTGCGAGCGGCGGATTTCGCCAATCGTGGCTTCAATCTGCTGGTTGGTGTCCTTGAGCAGCTTCTTGGCGGCGTGCTTGGCTTCGCGCAGGGTTTCGGTGCGCGTGTCTTCGAGGTGCTGCTTTAGCTCCTGGTACTCCGTAGCGGCGCGCTTGAGACGCGTCTGCTGCTTTTCTGTGTCGCGCAGCTTGGTTTCTAGCTCGGTTTTGTCTTTCTCCAAGCCTTCGAGCAGGCGGTCGTAGCGAATTTTATCCTTACCCACCAGCTGCGAGGCGCGCTCTACGAGCTGCTTGGGCAAGCCTATTTTGCGAGCAATCTCGATGGCAAAGCTGCTACCCGGCTTCCCAATCTCAAGGCGATATAATGGCTGTAAGCGCTCAGGGTCATAGCGCATGGCACCGTTCACAAGGCCCGGCGTACGCTCAGCAAAGTTCTTGAGGTTGGTGTAGTGGGTAGTAATCACCCCAAAAGCCCGTGCCTGATTTAGCTGCTCCAGCACGGCTTCGGCAATGGCACCGCCCAGGCTGGGCTCGGTACCCGTACCAAATTCGTCAATCAGCACCAAGCTCTTCTTATTGGCGACGGTCACGAATTGCTTCATGGCCAGCAGGTGCGAAGAGTAGGTCGAGAGGTCGTTTTCGAGGCTCTGCTCGTCGCCGATGTCCAGCAGAATATCCTCAAACATGCCCGCCTCCGAATAGTCGTCGCACGGAATGAGCAGGCCGCACTGCAGCATATACTGCACCAGGCCCACCGTTTTGAGCGATACTGACTTACCGCCTGCGTTCGGCCCCGAAATGACTAACATTCGCTTCTCAGGCGTCAATTCAATGTCGAGCGGCACTACTTCACGCTGCTCAGCATCTTTGCCAGCGGCCTTGTTTTGCTCTTTAAATGTGAGCGCCAGCACGGGGTGGCGCACGCCACGCCAGCGCACCAGCGGCTTGCTAGACAGCTCGGGCAACTGCGCATCTAGCTCGCGGGCCAGCCGGGCTTTGGCTCGAATAAAATCCAGCAGGCCCAGGTAGCCATACGCCTTGCGCAAATCGGGCAGGTGCGGACGCAGTTGGTCGGTAAGGCTCGTCAGGATACGAATCAGCTCGCGCTGATAGGCATTCTCCAGGTCCTTGATATCGTTGTTTAGCTCAAATACTTCCGACGGCTCGATAAACACCGTCTGGCCCGAAGCCGACTCATCGTGAATCAAGCCGCGCACGCGGCGCTTGTGCTCGGCCACTACCGGCAGCACCAAACGCCCGCCCCGAATGGTGGGCTCGGCATCGCCGGGTATCCAGC
>CALMOO010000587.1:17552-18374 GCA_937871705.1 uncultured Hymenobacter sp. | reverse complement strand
ACGTCAACATCTTTTAGCCCGAACAAATCAATGACTAGCGCACCGCGTGGCTTATCTGTCAGGTCTTTACCGTTCCGGTAGGCTCGAATATGATTAGATAGCTCAGGTATTTGGCCTAACCCTAGCTGCAGCGCTTTCTCAGGCTCAACAATAAATCCACTGCCCATTAACTGAACGCCCCGATTAGCTAGGCCCGCGTTAGCTTTCAGCGGCTGAGCGCTGTCAAAATCAGCCCCAATACTCAAATCAGGTAGGATACGGCCCTGCTGCTCAGTAAACATCACATCGGCCGCGTCATCACCATCGGGCACGGCTTCCGCTCGTACAGTCAGTAGCCGACCAGGGATAAAATTGTTAGGTTCGGCTACTGTCATAGCAATTCGCACGGCTGCTCCGTCGCCTCCTTCTACCCACGGGTGGTCAGGTATGGCAAACGTGAGGACCAGCGGCGGCACGTCGCCTTCCAGAAAGGGTTGCATAATGCGCCGGTTGAAGGGGTGGCTTATACTATTGGTAGTAATGAAGCCAAACCGTTCAGCCCGGCCGGCCCGCACGGTTTCGGCGGCGTTGTGCCACCAGTACATTACTAGGTCGGCCGATTCGGGCACCTTGCCTTTGTAAGCGGCGCGTAAGGATTCGGCGTACCCGTCGCCTAGTGCCTCGCGTACATATTTAGCCCCGATAAACGGCGGGTTGCCAACAATAAAATCAGCTTGCGGCCATTCGGCGGGGCGAGGGTTGGGGTAGTCCTGCACCACGGCGCGGGCGGTTTCATCGGGTACAGCTAGACCCGTGACAGGGTGCGGGCGGGTAGTGCCATCC
>CALMOO010000587.1:0-17542 GCA_937871705.1 uncultured Hymenobacter sp. | reverse complement strand
GTAACGGGTTGGCCCAGGGCATCGAGGCGTGGCACGGGTGGGCCGTGATGCAGGGCGGCATCCTGCTGGCGGATATTGTGGTCGTCGGTGAGCAGCGGTTCCGGCATTTGGGTAAGGCCGTGGGTACGGATATGCCATTGCAGGTAGCCGATGCGCAGCACCACATCGGCAATGGCAGCGGCGCGAGGGTTTAGCTCCAGCCCTAGCAGTTGGCGCGGGCCTACGGTGGTGCCCCCGGCTAGGTCGAGCAGGCCGGTTTGCCCAAAGCCATTGACAGCGGCCAGCACTTCCCCCTCTAGCCGTTTCAGGTGCTCCAGCGTCACGTATAGGAAATTGCCAGATCCACAGGCAGGGTCAAGGATTTTAACCGACGTGAGGCGGTTGAGGAACTTCACCAATTCGGCGCGGGCCTCTTTGTCTTTGCCCTCGTTTTGGCGCTGGGCGCTGGCGGCCTGGGCGGCGGCCCACTCGCGGCGCAAAGGCTCTAGCACGGTGGGTAGCACCAGGCGCTCGACGTAGCGGCGCGGGGTGTAGTGAGCCCCTAGGCGGTGGCGCTCTTTGGGGTTCAGGGCCCGCTCTAGCAGGGTGCCGAAAATGGCCGGCTCTACGGTAGTCCAATCGGCGGCAGCCGCTTCGCGCAGCAAGGCAAGCTGGGCCGCCGATAGGGGTAGGGCCGTGGCCTCGTGGAATAGCTGCCCGTTGAATCGGGGTAGACGGGCAGCCAGCGTGGGGGCAAAGCCGCCCGTGTCCATGGTGGCCCACAAGCTGGTTAGCGCGTCGGGTAGATGCGGGCGTAGCGCGTCGGTGTCGTACTGTTGAAGTAGCCCCTTGAAAGAGTCGCTTGGTATAAGCTGTACATCCTCAGCAAACATGGTGAAGAGACAACGCATTAGGAACTGCGCTACTATTTCCGAGGCATGGCCAGCCCGCTCGAGTTGCGCAGACAGGGCGGCCAACTGGCTGGCCAGTTTGCGCGTCACCTGGGCGGCGTGGCGGCTGGGGTCGAGCTGCTGCGGGTCGGTGAAGAGTAATCGTAGGCGCGTCAGCACCTTCTCGTCAGCTAGGTCAGCCAACCCGATTCGGTAGCTTTGTGAATCAGGAAAAGGTACGTAGTTTTCGCCTACACCCATGAAATTGCTGTAAAGGTCGAAGCAGTAGCCCACGTCAGCTACCACAATGAACGGTGGCCGTGGCTCACTAGCTGGCAGTGCCCGCACGTAGCCTAACGCCTGTTGACGGGCTGCCTCCATCATTTGCCGCCATTTAGCGGTACCGCGCAGCGCATGCCCCCTGCGTCTTTTCTCAGCGGGAAGGCCTAATTCAAGCCGTTCAGCAGTAGACCCACTTATGCGCTGCCGCGCTGCCGCGCTGCCGCGCTGCCGCGCTGCCGCGCTGCCGCGCTCGCGGTATTTTTATTAGTAGACGTTTCGTCCTCGTTCTCTTGTAAAACCTCCTCTAAACGACTTACCCCTTGCTTTGTTTCGAATACAAAACAACCACGTTTATAGAGGTCAATGCGGCCGGTACTCTTCTTGCCAGCACCGTCGTCAAATAGCACAGCTCGCTCCAACACGTAGGCATCTTGAGCTGGGTTATCGGTAGTAACATCAGGGCGGGGTAGCCCTAACAAGTCACAGAGGTCAGTGAGAAACAAACCATAGTTGGCTCGCTCGGCTCCGCCGGCTGGTCGCCAACGGGCTTCGAATTCAAGATAAGTCACGTAAGTAGAAGGTAGGGTAGGAATGGGCCACAATATTAGAGTGTGAATCTGCCAATAAGTGCTGATGCCAGACGCACTATCATGCTGTCGATTCTTGCCCCCATGAGAGTCGAAACTCGCGCGCCACCGTGTCGCTGGTCACGTAGCACGTGAGTGTGAATTGCTAGAAACGTAGGTTGTAAGGTCCACTGCTACACATCTCCACCATACACCCGGTGAAACTCTTTGCTTACCACGTCGGCCGTGATGTTAACGTAACGCTTAAAGCTAGCCCAGCTCTTGTGCCCGGTTATCTTCATGACGAGTTCAGGTCGAAGGCCCTGCTCGAGCGCCAGCGTGGCGAAGGTGCGCCGGCCGGTGTGGCAAGTCAGCCGCTGCCACTTCGGAAGCGTCTCGCTCTCGCGCCGGCCTCCGCGGTAACGTACGACTTCTACGGGAGTCGTTAGCTCTGCTAACTCACCCAGTTCTTTCAAGTAGCGGTTGAGCACCTGATTAGCCACAGGTCGTAGCGCACCCGTTAGCAGCTGGTTGACGAGTGTCAAGGCCTCAGGTCGTAAGGGCACGGTTACGACGTCCCGCGTCTTTTGCATCACTAGGCGCAGGGTGTTGCCCCGCACGTGCTCGGCCCGGATGCTCACTAAGTCTGAGTAGCGTAAGCCCGTGTAGCAGCTGAGCACGAACAGCCCGCGAGCATTGTCGAGATAGCCGCCGGCAGGCAGATCCAAGGTGGCCAGCGTAGCTAGCTCTTGCGCTGTGAGCGTCATCACGTCGGGCTCCCGACGCGACCAATTCAGACGTTGGTAGTACGTGTTCGTGTGCAGCCCACGCTCCCCCGCCCACTTCATAAACACTTTTAGCCGGGCTAGCACCTTGAGCACACTGTTATCGGTCAGATTAGCTGGCCCTACCAAATAGGCAGTGTACTTGTCCCCGAAGCTGGGCGTGATGGTATCAAAGTCGACCGCATATCGCTGGGCCTGGGCAAACTCACGCAGGTGGCGTGCTGCCGTGGCATAGGTGCGCGCCGTGGTCAGTAGGCCGGCTGCTTTCTTCTGGCTTATCCACTCTTCTACGTAGTGCCAGAACGTGAGTACGGGCGCTGCCTGGGCCGGGGTAGCCGCCGGGACAATGGAAGCCCGTAGTGCCTCTACCGTGGGCAGTTGGCCCTGCGAGCGGCAAGTGCGATAGCAAGTAAGCAGTTGCTGCTCAGCCAGCTTAAGGCTGTCGTTGAGGGCGCCATTTTCGGCGTAGCCCCGCTCCTGTGCGCGCTGCTCACTTTTGAGCCATTGTTTGGGCAGGATGCTCAAGCCTGTATAAACCTTGACACGCTGGCCATCGAAGCTTATAAAGGCAAAGATGGGTGTGGGCTTGACGGCGCTAGGTTCCTTTAACAGAAAGGAGACAGAAGCCATAGGGGAGGGGACTAGTAATGCTACCCTAAAGCTAGTAGCTGTCCCCCGCTCAGGGGACAACCGGGGGACAAAACGCCCGATTAATCCCGATAGTAGCTAGACTTATCCCGACAGTTGATTAAGAAAAATGCCCTTGCCATACTGAAAACGGACATTTTAGTAGTGGTTTGAGTCCAGCCAAGTCGGTGGATGCTGTTCCTAACGTGGCCACTAAAAACCCTGTTTCCTCCCTGGAAACAGGGTTTTTTGTTTGTAAGAGTAGCCTTTAAGAGCCACTTCTTAGGTTGATAACCTTGTCTTTTGCCAAGTCATGCCAGGCTCCTCGATACGCCTCTAAATTCCCTAAAGGTTTTGGTGGCGCTACATAAATTCTTGCCACGTAGTAGCTTGGGTGTATGAAAGTCTTGCTGCTGCTACTGGGGCTCATGACGCCACTACTAGGTGCAGCGCAGCGGGTTCGTGCGCACTGGGTGCGGGTAGCAGATTCGCGGCTTTACGTTGAGGAAAGCGGCCATGGCCCGGTGCTACTGCTGCTTCATGCGGGGCTGCTAGACCACCGGCAGTGGCAGCCGCAGGTGGCTGCCTGGAGCCGCCACTTTCGGGTGCTCAATTGCGACCTGCGCAAGCACGGGCTTACCCAAGATGGCGACTCGACGTTTGCCAATGCGGCTGCGCTGGCTTGCGTGCTAGATTCGCTAGGCGTCGGGCAGGCGCATGTGCTCGGGCTCTCGCTGGGGGCCGTGGCTGCGCTGGACTTCGCGCTGGCATATCCCCAGCGGGTGCGGCGCCTGGTACTGGCTTCTCCAGGCCTCATTGGGTACGATTTAAACCATGATTCGGTGCTGGTGGCTAATAACCGGCAGCTAGTGGCCGCCGTGCAGCGGCACGACACAACGACCTACACGGAATACTTTGTGCGTTCCTGGGTCGATGGACCCAGGCGCCAGCCCGGGCAGGTGCCAGCGGCGGTGCGCACCCTTGCTACTCGTCTAGTGCGCGAAAACCTGACTCATCATCACTGGCAGACGCAGCTGAGCTTTGCCGTGGTACCTCTGCCCCGGCAGCGCTTGGCTGAGGTGCAGGCGCTGACGCTGGTACTAGTAGGAGCACTAGATATGCTTGATATTCTTGCTATCGGCCAAGAACTAGCCCGGGGAATACCGCACGCGCAGCAAGTAGTTTTTCCAAAGGCAGCGCATTTGCTCAACTTAGAGCAGCCTCGGCGTTTTAGGCGTAAGGTGCAGCGCTTTCTAGCTCTTCAATAAGCTAGCAATGGCCACATGTGCTGCTTACGTTAGTAGTCTGACCTAACCGGAGGGTAGGACTTGTGGCTACTAAAAAGCCCCTTTGCAAACTGCAAAAGGGCTTTTTAGCAAGTAGTCTGCTAGCGAACTGAAGGAATATAGTTGTAGTGGCAGTCTCTGCCTCAGGCTTGTTGCCAACCATGCCATGTCTCAAATAGCAGCGTGCCATAACGCTTAACACATTCGAAAGAGGAGCAAGCTTGGCACACCATACTGGTTGTAAACACTGGCTAGCGAAGCTCGTTCTGCTTATCGGGCCACGATGACGTGCGTAAAATCGGCACCCAGCCGGGGGCGCGCGGCTGCTGTTCTGGCACTTAGGCCGCCCAAGGGGGTAGGCTCCTCTGGCGTCTGGGCTGCCCTTCTACCGAGGAGCCCAGCTGTGTGTTCCAGCCGGTCAGTAATCGACGGCAAGTAGTTCGGAGTTACCTGTTGCTTAGTCATTCTCATTTTACGTAAAAAGGCCGGCATCTGGTTACATGCGTTCAAGCAGGCTGCACCGTAAACGCTGGCTTTCAAGTAGCAGCAGAGTCAGTTACTGATGAAGCTTGACAGGAACTATGATGATATAACAATAAATAAATGGAATAATTCCGATTAGCTCACACTGTAAGGAAGCAATACCCCCGAAAATCATCCGCTTTCGGCGTCGGTCCGTATAGGCTGGCGTAAATTCTTCACATCCCTTCCTTTTTTCCTAGAACATGAACACCAAGTCACTCTTCGCTGCTGCTGCCCTGTGTGCCGCTACAATTGCTCCTGCCTTCGCGCAAAGCACTGTTACCAAAGACGGTGGCGATAAAACCATCACCAAAGCCGACGGCATGACTACCAAAACCAAGGTAGCCGACGACGGCAAGATGAAGGTGAAGGGCAAAGACAAGGATGGCAACAGCATGAAAGCCACCACCAAGCCTTACAAAGGCAAAATGGCCCGCGAAATGAACGGCGACGTAAAAACCTCCGGCAAGAAACGTAAGGGCATGAAAAGCGACTCAACGACAACCGGGGCCCAATAGCCCAGCCCAACTACCCTACTCTAAACACTGCTACGCAGTGTCTGCGGCGCCGCTCTAACCAAGCTGCCGTGCCATACACAGCTATGAAAACTTACTGAGAAAGACCGGCTCTACTGGGCCGGTCTTTTTTATGGGCCCAAAAGGAGCGCCGCAGCGCTACGCCTTGCGCCTACTTTTGCGCCGCCATGAGAGTAGCCGTCGACGTTGTTTTGTTTGGATATGCTGAGCAGCAGCTGCATTTGTTGCTCATTCGGCGCAAGTACGCGCCCATTGCTTGGGCGCTGCCGGGCGGCTTTGTGCTAGAAGATGAAGACCTGGAAACCGCCGTGGTTCGCGAGCTACGCGAGGAAGCCGGTGTAGCCGATGTGTACCTGGAGCAGCTCTACACGTTTGGGGGGGTAGGGCGCGACCCGCGCCGCCGCGTTATCAGTGTAGCGTACTACGGGCTGGTGAAGCCAGAGCAGTTTACCCTGTCGGCTACCACCGACAGCTTGGAAGCCAAGTGGTTCCGCATGGAGGCCTTGCCCGAGCTGGCCTTCGACCACGCCGAAATTATCGTGGTGGCGCATCAGCGGCTGCAGGCCAAGGTGACGTACCAGCCGGTAGGCTTCGAGCTGCTACCCGACAAATTTCTATTTTCTGACTTGCAGCGGCTCTACGAAACCTTGCTGGGCCGCGAGTTAGACCGGCGCAACTTTCGCAAGAAGATTCTTTCCTTCGGCATCGTGGAAGAAACGGGCGAGAAGCAGCAAAATGTGGCGCACCGGGCAGGCAGCTTGTTTCGCTTCAATAAGGCGCGGTACGAGGAGATGGTGCAGTCAGGATTTTATTTTGAGTTGTAAATCAAAGGGTTGAAAAATAGTTGTTGTGAGAGTTAAATTTACATGCACCTTTGTGTAAAAAATACGTTAAGCTATTCAACACTCCGGTAGAAGCTCCACAGCTCATCCCATGAAAAAGCAAATTGGTGTCGTAATTGGTCGGTTCCAGGTGCCACGCCTGGCCCTGCACCCTGGCTACCGGGCGCTGCTAGCGCACGTGGCCGGCAACAACGATAGGGTAGTGGCGGTGCTGGGCGAAGCTGCCCGGCCCGACCAGCGTAGCCCCTTGTCTTTCAACCACCGGCAGGCCATGTTTGCCGAGGAGTACCCGGCGTTTCAAGTACTACCCCTGCCCGACGAGCCCAGCGACGCCGACTGGGTACGGCACCTCGACCGCTTATTAACCAGCGTGCTGCACGCCGAAGCGCCAGCTACCGTGCGCCTCTACGGTGGCCGCGACAGCTTCCTGGCTACCTACCACCGGCACGGCGGGCGGTTTGCCACCGTGGCCCTGCCTGACCTCACCAGTCCGGCGCACTGCGCCACCGATATCCGCCGCCGTATCGGGCTGGAGCAGCGCAGCTCGGTTGACATTCGCACCGGGCTTATTCAGGCCTGGGAGGGGGTAGGGACGAGTTTTAACCCGCAAACTCGGCCGCTTACGCTTTCTTCGTATTGATTTTCAGAGTAAACCAAACTTTTTGTCATGGAAACGCTCACCGCCCCCGACCAAACGGCCCTCATTGCTCAGCTGCAAGCACAGCTGGCCCACTTGCAGCAGGCCCAGACGCAGCGCCCCAACATCCTGTTGCTCTCGGATGCCTACAAGTATTCGCACGCCAAGTTTTACGAGCCAGGCACGACGTGCATTTACTCCTACCTGGAGTCGCGCGGGCACCGCGGCGGGGTGTTTGAGGGTACGCTGGTGGCTGGCTATCAATATTTGCTGAAAAAATACCTAAGTGGGCCGCTCTTTACACAAGAGGAGCTGGACTATGCCGCCGACCACCTGCGCGGCGTATTTGGGCGCGATGACGTGTTTGACAAAGCGCGTTTTCAGCAGTGGCTCGATGAGTATAATGCAGTGGCGCCGGTGCGCATTCGGGCGGTGCCGGAGGGCACGGTGGTAGGCACCCGCAACGTGCTGATGACCATTGAAAACCTCGACGACCGGTATTTCTGGCTGCCTAATTTCTTGGAAACCCTGCTTTTGCAGGTGTGGTACCCCATTACGGTGGCCACGCTCTCGCTGGAGGTGAAGAAGGTCGTGCAGCACTACTTCCACCTAACTTCGGACTCGACTACCCTCGATTTTCAGCTTAATGACTTTGGCTTTCGGGGCGTGTCGAGCGTCGAGTCGGCCCAGATTGGCGGCATGGCGCACCTCATCAGCTGGTTGGGCTCCGATAACACCACGGCCGCCGAGATGATACGGCGCTACTACAACACCGACGAAGTGTACGCCAAGTCCATTCCGGCCACCGAGCACAGCATCATGACGCAGGGCGGCGAGGATGGCGAGTTTGCCGTAATTCGGCGGGTGCTGCGCACCTACCCCACGGGCCCGGTGGCGTGCGTCTGCGACTCGTTCAACATCCTGCGGGCGGTACGATACATCGGCACCGAGCTCAAGGACGAAGTGCTGGCCCGGCAGGGCACGCTCGTTATTCGGCCCGATAGCGGCGACATCATCAAAACGCTGGAAGCCATCTTCGATATCCTCTTCGAATGCTTTGGCTATGAGGTGACTAGCAAGGGCTACAAAGTCCTACCCCCCCAGGTGCGCGTCATTCAGGGCGACGGGGTGAATTACGATTCTATCAAGCACATGTACGAAGTACTAGCCGCCCGCGGCATCGCCGCTGAAAACCTGCTGCTCGGCATGGGCGGCCGCCTGCTGCAAGCCGGCATCGACCGCGATACGTTCAATTTTGCCTTCAAAGCCAGCTACACCGAGGTCAGCGGCCAAGGCCGCGACGTGGTGAAATCGCCGACCGAGCTGGACGCCGAGGGTAACGTGCAGCGCTCAACCAAGCAGTCGAAAAAAGGCCGCCTCAAGCTTGTTAAAACCGACGACGGCTACCGCACGCTCACGTCCGCCGACGCCGGTTTTGCCGAAGCGCAGGACGAACTGGTGACGGTATACGAGTGGGGTAAGATGGTGCGGGAGAGTACGTTTGAGGAGATTCGGGAACGGGCGCGGCTGAGCTAGCGTGCAGCCCCACCCCCGGCCCCCTCCCCTGCGGGGGAGGGGGAGCCACGGCGGCAAACCCCCTTGACTCGTCAGGCTCCCCCTCCCCCGCAGGGGAGGGGGTCGGGGGGTGGGGCTGTACCTTTGCCCCATGCTCCCTACCCCCCCCGAAACCAACCCGCTCGCGCTGCTGCGCCAGCACTGGGGGCATCAGCAGTTTCGGGCCGGGCAGCAGGAAATCATCGAAGCAGTGCTGGCGGGCCACGATGCGCTGGCCTTGCTGCCTACTGGTGGGGGCAAAAGCATCTGTTTTCAGATACCGGCGCTGGCGCGGCCGGGCATTTGCGTGGTTGTGACGCCGCTCATCGCGCTCATGCGCGACCAGGTCGAAAACCTGCGCAAGCGCGGGCTCAAGGCTGAGGCTGTGTACGCGGGTATGAGCCACCAGGAAATCGACCAAGCGCTCGACAACTGCGTGTACAGCAAGGAAATAAAGTTCTTGTACGTGTCGCCCGAGCGGCTGCTGACCGATTTGTTTCGGGCGCGGGTGGCCCGCATGAACGTGGGCCTGCTGGCCATCGACGAGGCGCACTGCCTCTCGCAATGGGGCTACGATTTTAGGCCGCCCTACCTGCGCATTGCCGAGCTGCGGGCGCTGCTACCAGCCACAGTGCCGTGCATCGCACTCACGGCCACCGCTACCGGGCAAGTACGGCAGGATATTGTAGAGAAGCTAAATTTTCGGCCCGGCTACGGCATTTTCACCCAAAGCTTTGCCCGGCCCAAGCTCTCGTATTCGGTGCTGCACACTGAAGACAAGCAGCGCCGCCTGCTCGAAGTTTTGAGGGGGGTAGGGCCCCAAAAAACTGGCATCGTGTACGCCCGCACCCGCCGCCAGGCCGAGGACACCGCCGCTTGGCTGGTGCAGCAAAAGCTGCCCGCCGCCGCATACCACGCCGGCCTCAGCGCCGAGCAGCGCACCCGCACCCAGCAGGCCTGGCTGACCGATAAAACGCGCATCATTGTGGCAACTAATGCTTTCGGTATGGGTATCGATAAGCCCGACGTGCGCGCCGTTATTCACCTCGACGCGCCGGCCACCCTCGAAGCGTATTACCAGGAGGCCGGCCGCGCCGGGCGCGACGGCCTCTACGCTTTTGCCGTGCTGCTCGCCGGCCCGGCCGATGCCGATGGCTTGCGGCGGCAGGCGCAGCTGGCCCACCCGCCGGCCGACGTGGTGCGCCGCGTGTACCAGGCGCTGGCCAACTACTCGCGCACAGCCGTGGGGGGCGGCGAGCTCGTAGCCTTCGACTTCGACCTAGCCCTGTTTGCCGAAACCTACCGCCTCAAGGCTGTCGATGCTCACCACGCGCTCAAGATGCTGGAGCAGCAGGGCTTTGTGCAGCTCACCGAGGCCGTGAACCAGCCGGCGCGGGTGCAGCTCATTAGCAACCAGCAGGGTTTATACCACTTCCAAGTGGCCAATGCGCAGCACGACCTCCTCATCAAGGCCCTACTGCGCCTGCACGGCGGCGAGCTGTTCGTGACGTTTCAGGCGATTTCGGAAAGCGCGCTGGCCCGGCACCTACGCCAGAGCACTACCGACGTAGTGCGCCAGCTGCGCTACCTGCACACGGCCGGTGTGCTGCACTACCAGCCCCGGCGCGAATTGCCGCAGGCCATGTTTACTACCCCCCGCTACGACGCTCCCCAGCTGCCGCTCGACGAGCGCCGTCTCAAGGCCGCCCGCCAGCTCAGCGAGAGGCAAACCACGGCCGTAATTGAGTACGCCACCAGCAGCACTCGCTGCCGCCAACAGCTCTTGCTCGACTACTTTGCCGAGCCCGACGCGCCTACCTGCGGCGTGTGCGATGTGTGCCTGGCTCGCAAAAAAGCCCGCCAAGCGCCCGCCGACACCGCCGCGCTGCAAGCCGGCCTGGTAGAACTGCTACAAGCCGCGCCGCTGCTGCCCCGCCAGGTAGTAGCGCGCTACCCCGCCGCTGAGGTGCCGGCCGTAACGGCCACGCTGCGCACGCTCGTCGAGCTAGGCAAGCTGGCCTACGCGCCCGACGGCCGACTGCAGGCTATTGGGTAGAATAGACCGCCGTACGGCTTTGACACTGAGCGAGCTTTCGCGTTTATCTCTGCGCATTTCAGCGAGAAACGCAATTATACGAGCGGCGCTAATACTACTTCAAAAGTCTTGAATACTATTTAGCAAATCATTAGTTAGTAGAGAGTTATAGCCTACTTATGGGTTGATATAAAATCAGATTCTCTGGCAAATATGGTTGTTCATCTTCTGGGGCAAGATGCACCTTTGGTTCTCGCAACGAGCGGCTCCCGCGCTGGTGCGCTACCAATCCCTATCCCCTCATGGCCAACCAACTTCAGCTTACCGCCCGCCGCGTGCATGTCGGCGAAGGCTACATCAGCGGCTACGCTTCTATTTTCCTAGCCTCGCTTGCCGTGTGCGCGGTGTGCTGCTTCCATTACCCCGAATACCTCACCACGCCTGAGTTTCGGGCGGTGTACACCGGCGAGGGCATGCGGCGCCTGCTGATGAGCGGCATTGTAGCATCGTTCTTTTTTGCTACCCTCAGCTTTTTGCTCAGTCGTCGCAAGAAGCTGGCCCTCACGGGTATCCTGCTGTCGGCGGCTGCCGTGGTGGTAGGCGGTTTTGAGGTGCAGGCCCGCTCGGTTGAGAAAACCAACTGGCACCTCGGTCTCGCCTGGCTAGTGCTGGACTTGCTACTGATGGCCGTCATCTTCGTGCCCATCGAGATGGTTTTCCCCAAAAACCTGCGGCAATCGCGCTTTCACGACGAGTGGCGTACCGACTTGCTGTACTTTACTAGTAGCCACCTGTTTGTGCAGTTTTTTGGCGTCATCACCCAGGCGCCGGCCAAGCTGCTGTTTGGCTGGATGGGCCTGGCGCCGCTCCAGCACTGGGTGCAAAACCTGCCGTTCGTGCCGGCCCTGCTGCTGGCCTTGTTCACCACCGACTTGTTTCAGTACGCCGCACATCGGCTCTTTCACTCGCATGTGTACCTATGGCGCTTCCACTCGGTGCACCACTCTACGCAGGCTATGGATTGGCTGGCGGGCTCGCGCACGCACTTTGTCGATATTTTCGTGACGCGCGCCATCTCATTTATTCCGCTCTACGTCTGTGGCTTTTCCGAGCTCACCTTCAACACCTACATCCTCATCGTGTCCATTCACGCGGTGCTCATTCACGCTAATACCAGCCTCAATTTTGGCTTTCTGAAATACCTGTTCGTGACGCCGCAGTATCATCACTGGCACCACGGTGACGACCCGGCCCACTACGGCATCAACTTCGCTATTCACTTCCCGCTGATTGATAAGCTGTTCGGCACTTACTACCTGCCCGGCAACAAGTGGCCCGCCGCTACCGGTGTGCGCGAAAGCGCCTACCCCAAAGGCTACGCCAAGCAGCTGGTGTACCCGTTTACCAAGAGCCCGTTTGACCACGACTTGGGCATGGAGGAGCAGAGCACTAGGTAGAAGGGGGTAGGGCAAGTTGTCATCGCGAGCCTGCGAAACAATGACAACTAATCCCTAGCCTGCCTTATAAGCCATCATACCGCCCACCAGGTTGCGCACGTTCGTAAAGCCCTGCTGAGTCAGAAATGCTTTGGCCGAGGCTGAGCGGGCGCCGCTTTTGCAATGCACGATAACTTCTTGGTCCTTCAGCTCTTCCAGGTCGTCGAGCTTCTCGGGCAGGGTGCCGAGCGGGATATTCTGGCTGCCAGCAATGCGGCTTTCTTCCACTTCCCAGGTTTCGCGGACGTCGATAATGTGCGGGGTTTCGCCGGCTTGCTGGCGCTGCTGAAGTTCGGCGGGAGTGATATCGGGCATGAGGTAAGTAAAAGGGTAATGGGATAAAAAGTAATCAGGCCGGAGGAAGGTTTGCCAAGTCTTGCAAATCCTGCGAGCGGTGAGTAGCTTCTTTGGCCTTGCGAAGCGCCGCTAAGTTGATGTAATGCACCGGAATACCAGTTATTTCCACCACCAGCGCATCAGTAGCGCATTCCTCGAAGGTGACGCCCAGGAGCTGCGTCATTAAATCAATCCACAAGTCGGCGCGGCTAAATGACAAAAAATTAGGGGTAGTAGTAAAGTCAACCACCTCAAATTCTTGATTAGTAAACCCGTAGCTAATAAGCGCCCGCACCACCCGCTGTGCATTCGCCAGCGTAGGCCGCACCAGAATATCAATGTCGCCCGTGGTGCGCGGAAAGCCGTGGGCAATAACCGCATAACCGCCCACAACCACGTACTCAACGTGCTCGGCGTGGAACAGGCGTAGCAGATTTAAGTATTCGCTCTCCATTGGCTAAGATGAGATTAGCAGGGTTAGCCGCATAAATTTGGCGGCTTTGCGCTATGAGCTTCTTCGCCGCTTCTAGCCGCTCCAGCGGCAGTTTGCGCCACCAATACTCCCGTTGAGCCTGGTCAATCTCGGCTTTGTTTCGGGACTTAATAACGAGCATACGGCACAGATTTAGCAATTACTCTACTACCAGGCGGCGGGTAGCCACGCTGCCATCGGGTAAAGTTAGCTGCACCAAATACACTCCGCCAGCCAGGCCAGCCGGCAGGTGCAGGGTAGGCTGCCCAGCCTGGGCGGCGGGCTGGCGCCACACTGGCCGGCCCAGCACATCGAGCAGGGCGGCCTGCCGGAAAGCAGGCCCTGCCACCGCCACCACCGTGCCCGTGGCCGCCGGGTTGGGGTAGAGGGCGAAAGCGGCCGCCGCAGCTTGCGCGGGCTTGGTAGCCAGCGGAGCATTGTTGGTCATGACCGGCCGAAACATGGGCGCACCGGGCGTAGCAATGGTTGCCACTCGCCAAGGGTCGGCTACTGCCGTGCCTTGGATGTTGTAAAACAAGGCATTAGCAGGTAGTTGGTTGTTTAAATCAAGGCCATAATTCAAAAACAAGCCATTCGACACTTGCCCGTAGCCGACGTAGAAGCGGCCCGTCACCGGCACTGGCGTCTTAAAATGCAACTCGACGTAGGTCTGGCCGGCCGGTAGCGGGTTCGGGATGGTGTCGGTTGCCGTGGCCAGGGGCACATTGGCCGGCTTGCCGTTATTATCGGCCCACACGGCAATAATGATGGGGCGTGCTTGGTTGTTTTCGCCCCCGTTAGCCACCGGAATATTATTGAATACCGGCGCCACCAGCAGTGATTTTACCTGGTCGGGTTGGTTGGCGGTGTAGCCCACAGCCAAGTAGCTGGTGGGGTTGGTATTGCTCGCCACCAGGCCCACGAGGTACTCGGCCGTGCCATCGTCATAGGCGTAGTAGTTGTTAAGCTCAACGTCGCGGCTGATGGTGTCGTTGGGCAGCGTCAGCGGGTTCGACTCCAGGGTTTGTACCGCCAGTTGGTAGCGCAGGCGCTTGGCGGCTGGCGTAGTTGGTAGCGGCGTCGTGGTGGCGTCGCCCTGCACTACCTCTTGCCGGGCGGCGGCCACAATAGGCCGGCCCCCGCTGAGCCACTGCCCGCTAAAGCCGCCGGCCGTGAGCTCGCGCACGGTGCCGCGCCAGCTCACGGGGGTAGGCGTGCCCGTGGCCGTCAGGTTGTTAAGGGTCGTGCTGAGGGCCGGGTTGAGGAGCGAAGTAGTAGCCGCATTGTACTGCCATACGGGCAGCGAAGTGTAGGGAAGTAGCGGGCTGGTAAGCGCTCGGCTGGTAGCAATATCCTGGAAAATAGTATCGTTAGCCGCGCGGTTTCGGTTTAGGTAGATGTAGTCCAGGCCAAACAGGTCGGTGTTGAGCGACTGGCTACCACTGGCCCGAAACCGAAACCGAAAGTTACCGTGCAAGTAAGCAGGCTGGTCGAGCGCCAGAATCTGCTGCTTAAACTGCGTGATTTGTCCCGTGCTGGCATACGACCACACCGGCACCCATTGGCCATCAGCGGTTAGCAGCTCCAGCACCAGGCCTACGGGCTTGTTGCTGGTGCTACTGCTAGTGTTGGTGTCGTTTCTGTTGGGCGTGCCCACCACGCTGCCGGCCTGCCAGGCAAAGCTCAGATACACCCGGCTGGCTGCCGATAGTCCCGAGAGGTCAATGATTTGCGAGGTAAGCGTGTCAGTTGCTCCGTAAGACGTAGCCTGCGCCGGGTTGTAGGGCAAGCCCCTGCCGTCGAAGCCGTCGAGCGTAGCCGTGCCGCGGGTAAGTGGATTCACAGCCAAGCGGTTGCTGACGTAGGCGCCGCCGCCCAGGTAGTGGCTGGTGCCGCCCAAGTTGGGGTAGTCAAGGGCGACACTTTGCCAGTTGTCGAGGCGGGGCGCCCCTTCTAGCGGCGAAGTAAAATCGTCGAAGAATGGCAGGCTTAGCGCCGTAGTGCCCAGTTGACCATTGGTTTTCTTACCAGTTGCCCCGGCCGCCGACGGGCGCGACGCGGGCGCTATCAGCGCGGCCCTGGCTGGGTCGGCCGGTAGCGGGCTGGTAACAAGCTGAGCCACCGCCGCAAACGGCAACAGCACAAGCAGCAATAAGTAGCGGAAAAGTAGACGCATGGTTTTTAGCTATTAGCTGATAGCTGTTGGCTTTTATTGTGGTAACTAACAACGAAAACTATCAGCCAACAGCTATTCGCTAATAACTAAAAAATTACTCGGCCACCCACAAGTCCACGAGCTGGCCCATGCGGATGGTGGCACCCGGCGCGGCCACGGGCCGCTGGCGCACCACAGTGCCGGGCGTCTGGCCGTCTTCGGCGGCTTGCTTGAACACTTCGCCTACTTGCAGGCCCTGGCCTGAGAGTAGCGTACGCGCCTCATCCTCAGGCATATTGAGGAGGGTAGGAACGGCAAACTCCTGGTTGCCCTGGCCATCGCCCACCACCAGGTCTACCTTGGTGCCCTTGGCAATGGGCGCGCCCGGCGCGATTTCCTGGCCGTTCACCAGCTGCTTGAGCACGGCATTTTGGGCCAGGTCAGGCACCAGCTTTATCTGGCCAATGGCCAGGTCGTAGCTCTCCAGAATTAGTTGCGCGTTCTTCACCGAGCCATCCGTCAGCTTGGGCATTTTGATAACCGGCGGGCGGCGCATGGCCACCGAAATGTAGATTTTGCGGTCTTCCTTCACCTTTTCGCCGGGCGCAGGCTCCTGCGTCAGCACGGTCAGCGGCGTAGTGCCGGCCGAGTAGCTGCTGTCATCCACGAAATACGCCAAGTTGCGCTCATCAAGGTATTTTTCGAGGTCGGCCAGGTTCATGCCCGTGATTTTAGGCACCACGATGGTTTCGCCGTGGTGCGTAGTCAGGGGCAGGTAAACATAGAAAAAGCCCAGCACCAGCGCCGTGCCTAGCGCCACAATGACGGCCAAGTGCTTAAAAACGTCGAACCAGGTATCGGATTTAAAGAAAGTCATGAAGGAAAATGTCATGCTGACGGAGGAAGCATCTTATCACGGTCGCCTGGGAAGGGTAATTGAGTCAGCGGCGCAACCGTGATAAGGCCTTCGCTCCGCTTTGCTTCGCTCAGGATGACAGCGCGTTGGTTCGCTCAACCCGCGCCTTGCCAAAATCTAGAATCCGGTCGATAAACTGATAAGGCGTGTAGCCGGCCAGCGCCGTTTGGTGAAAAATGCACGTGGCGGGCGTCATGCCGGGTAGCGAATTCACCTCAATAATAAGCACTTCCACCGCGCCAGTCTGCCGCACCCGCACAAAGGCATCGATGCGGGCATAGCCTTCAATGTGCAAAATTTCGGCCACCCGGCGCAAGGTGCTTTTCACCTCGTCGCTGATGCGCTGGCGCTCGGCCGGGTCGGCGGCGTAGCGGGCAGGCGTGATATTCTGCCCTTCACCAGCCAGAAATTTTTCTTCCAAGCTTAGCACTTCGCCAGTGGCCAAGGCTTCGCTGGCTTCGAATACCTCGATTTGCAATTGACCATTGGCGTCGTATGAAGTCAACAGCCCGCCGGTGACTTCCAGGAATTTAGCCGCGCCATCAGGCCCAATAAGGGTTTCTACCAGAAAGGCATCTTTCTGCGGAAATTCCTCCTTAAAGCCCAGGTGCAGCACCGCAGCCGGACCCGCCAGCAGGTCTTCTTGCTGCCGGAACATCTGCTCGCTAAAGGCAGCCAATTCGGCGCGGGTCTTAATCTTTTTCACCGCCGATGAGCAGCCATCGTCGGCTGGCTTGGCGATGAGGGGGTAGGGAAACTCGGCTTCCAGCCCGCGGTAGAACGCCTCCGGGTCGGCGGCCCATTCGAGGCGGAACGCCAGGCGGTGCTCGGCCACGCGCAAGCCGGCTTCGCGCAAGCGGCGGTTGGTTTCAAACTTATTGATAGTGACCGAGCTACTAGCGGCACCCGAGCCATTGTAAGGCAGCCCAAATTTCTCCAGCTCCAGCTGCAAAGCGCCATCTTCGCCGGGCCGGCCGTGCAGGGCAATGAACACCTCATCGACGCGCTCAGCCAGCTCCGCAAACGAGATGCGGCGCGGCGCGGCCACCGGCTGCCCGGCGTAGGTGTCCGTGATGCCGCTGGCTTCTTGCCGAATGCGCGCCAATACCGGATGCGGTGCGTGGCCGGCCTCCGCGTGCTCGATTTTCTCGCGAATATCGTCGGCGTTGTCCTTGAGCATCACATTGATGGCCAACTCATATAGCCGGAACTCCTCGCTGTTGCCTGCCAGAAAAATTGGCACCGGCCGGTACTTCACGCTCGAAGAAAGCTTCTCGTAGATATTGCGCCCGCTCTCCACCGAAATGTGCCGCTCCGAAGAGTAGCCGCCCATAATCACCGCCACCCGGATGCGGTCGTCGGCCACCTGCTGGCGCTCCCGAATAGCTGCGTCCAGCTGCTCAAGTTGCTGAGCTAGCTGCACTGGCTTCATTCCTCCACGTCGCCGTGCGTTCAGCGAGGTACGGATGATATAAGTCAGAAACTGGCTGGGATTCAGCCCAATCTCGGCCGCCTGGTGGAAGAAGAACGAAGCCGGCAACATGCCACTCGTCGTGTTCGGGTCGTTCAGGAAAATGGTGCCGTCAGCCTGGATAAAGCCATCCAGCCGTGCGTACACCTCAAAGC
>CALMOO010000586.1 GCA_937871705.1 uncultured Hymenobacter sp. | reverse complement strand
CCTAGTAGGTGCTATCGCCCAGGTCGGAGGCCGGCTGAGGCGGCTGCTGGCCGCCGCGGGGCACTTGGTCGCCCTCATAGACGGGACGGGGGCGGTCGAGCTCGGCTACTTCTTCGGCGGTAAGGAGCTCGTCGCGCACGTAGTCAACAGCGTCGCTCAGCGCATCAATGAATTTGTTAAAATCTTCTTTATACAAGAAAATTTTGTGTTTTTCGTAGCTCGCCGGGCCGTCGGGGTCGCTGCCGGGGCGTCTTTTGCTTTCGGTAATAGTGAGGTAATAATCCTGACCGCGGGTGGCTTTCACGTCGAAAAAATACGTGCGCTTGCCAGCCTTCATGCGGTGAGAATATATTTCTTCTTGGTCTTTGGGGTAGCGTTCGTCCACGTTGGAGAAGTTAGATAAAGTAGAGAGATGGATTTGAGAAGGCTATATTACAAGCACAGCTTACAAATATAAAGCCAAACTGCTGAGCCTAAGGCACGCTTAAAAAGTAGCCTGGCTGCCCGCAGACAACGTTTTAGGCACAATGTTTCACTGGCCGGAATGAAATACGTAACTAACGCGGTTGGTAAATCAGTAGCTTTGTTGATATCGTGCTGTTGTACTTAGTTAATTATCCTATATATGGCTTCGACTGCGCTTGATTTAGCCGCTGTTCGCTCGTTCGAGAATCTGGAATTGCTGGCGCGGCAGCTGGTCGATGGCTTCATTACGGGGCTGCACCAGTCGCCCTACCACGGGTTTTCGGTCGAATTCTCAGAGCACCGCCTCTATAACCCCGGCGACAGTACCCGGCACATCGACTGGAAGGTATTTGCCCGCACCGATAAGGTGTTTGTGAAGCGCTACGAGGAGGAAACCAACCTGCGCGCTCACCTGCTGCTCGACGTGAGCGCCAGCATGTACTACCCTGCTCCTGGCTACGACAAGCTGCATTTTAGCTTGGTAGCAGCGGCGGCGCTCACTACCCTGCTTCAGCGGCAGCGCGACGCGGTGGGCCTCGTCACGTTTGCCGAGCAAGTGGAGCTGCAAACACCGGTGCGCTCTACCACCGCCCACCGGCACACGCTGCTGCTAACGCTGCAACAGCTACTGGAGCGACCCGCGCCGGCCGCGGCTACGCGCCGGGCCACCGCGGCCACCGATGTGGCGGGCGTGCTGCACACCATCGCGCAGCAAATTCCGAAGCGCTCGCTCGTCGTCATATTCAGCGACATGCTGAGGCGCGGCGCGCAGGAGCAGGAGGCGGCGCTGGCGGCCTTGCAGCACCTGCGCCACCAGCACCACGAGGTGCTGCTGTTTCACGTGCTGGACCGCGCCACGGAGTCGGAATTTGCGTTTCAGGACCGGCCCTACATTTTCGAGGATGTGGAGACGGGCCAGGAAATCCGGTTGCAGCCGGCGCAGGTGCGCGAGCAGTACCGTGCGGCCATGCGCCGGTTTGAAGACGACCTTGCCCTGCGCTGCGGGCAGCTGAAAATCGACTTTGTGCCGGTGGATGTGCGCGAGCCTTTCGAGAAAGTTCTGTACGCCTACCTTATTAAGCGCGGCAAAGCCCGGTAATTTATGTTCGCTACTATTTTCTTCAGTGCCATCGCCTTGTTCGTGCTCGACTGTCTGCTGGCGTCGGTCACGATGTACATTGCTTATTCGCACGGCCACTCCCGCCTGAAGTGGTTTTTGCTGGGCTTGGTGCTGCCGTTCGTGTCCATCTTTATTGCGCTGGCCGTGGCCATCCTTGATGAGCGCCGCGCCGAGGCCGCTCGCGGCGGCGCGCCCCGCCCTACCCCCGAGCCCGGCGAGTTTTAAGTTAAACGCGACGGCGCCCGTAGCTTCGCGGCAGTTTTCAACCGGCCGGGCTGCCCGGCGCTTTTCGCTTCTGTTGCTTATGACTGCCTACTCTGTTCTTCTCTTTCTTCACTCGTGGGGGCGCTGGTTTGTGCTAGGTACGGGTATCATGGCCGTGTATCGCGGCTACGCGGGCTCGTCGAACCGCCTACCCTTCACCAAGGCCGATAACGCCATGGGAGCCAGCTTTGTAGGCTTCATGCTGCTTCAGTTGATTATCGGCCTCGGGCTGTATTTCGGCCTGAGCCCCTACGGCCTCAAAGCGATGAAAGTAGCCGGCGCTATGAAAGACCCGACCATCCGTTTCTTCGGCATGGAGCACATTGCCGTGATGGTAGTAGCCGTAGTTATTGCCCAAATAGGTCGCACGCTTTCTAAAAAGCGTCTCAGCGACGTGCAAAAGCACAAAACCGCCTTCATCTACTACGGCATCGCGCTACTGTTGGTGCTGCTCATGATTCCGTGGGGCATCTGGAACCCGGCGCGGCCGTTGTTTAGGTTTTAGGTAAAGGGATAATTACACCAAAACGCCCGCTATTCTCTGGCTGAGAATAGCGGGCGTTTTGGTGTAATTATCCCTTTACTTTCTTATAAAACCGCGTTCATCGTTTGCAAACTGGAATTTAATTAAAGCTAAAATCTAAATTCTTGCTATACACCACGGCATTTTTTACATCCTGGGCTGCCAAAAGGCAGGATTTTGCGCATTAATAAAGCCCTACACATTCATCCCGCCCGAAGCCTCAATGCGTTGCGCGTTAATCCAACGGGCCTCGTCGGTGCAGAGGAAGGCTACCAGGGGGCCGATGTCGTCGGGCTGACCTACGCGGCCCAGGGCAGTTGCGCCGGCCACTTGGGCGTTGACTTGAGGATTATCGCGGACCATGCCGCCACTGAAATCCGTGGCAATGGCGCCGGGAGCCACTACGTTGGCGGCGATGCCGCGGGCGCCTAGCTCCTTGGCCTGGTAGCGCGTCAGCACCTCAATGGCGCCCTTCATGGCGGCGTAGGCCGAGGAGCCGTTGTAGCTGAAACGCGCCAGCCCCGACGAGATATTGATGATACGGCCACCATCTTCCAGCAAAGGCAAGGCCTTCTGGGTCAGGAAGAATGGGCCTTTTAAATGCACGTTCATCACCTCGTCAAACTGTGCCTCGGTGGTGTCGGCAAAGTTGGCGTGGAGGCTGGTGCCCGCATTATTGATGAGGAAGTGAAAGCGCTCGGCCTGGAAAGTGTCGCGGAGGGTGGCTTGCACTTGGACGAAAAACGCATCGAAGCTGCTGCTGTTGCCGGCGTCGAGCGGCAAGGCGGCGGCTTGGCGGCCGTGACCTTTGATTTCGGCTACTACGGCCTCAGCTTCGGCTTGCTGGCTGTGATAGGTTAGAATAACATCGATGCCTTTTTGGGCCAGGTTTAGGGCCATGTTTTTGCCCAGGCCGCGGCTGCCGCCGGTGACAAGGGCGATTTTGGAAGTGCTCATTTGGTGCAGGTTTAAGTGGCAAAATGATGGAACAAAGGTCCTACCCCCGTTGGCCGGGCTTATGGTGAGTAGCCCACTTTAAATGGTGAGTAGTTCCGCAGTTGCTGCTCGGCGCTCGGCCCAGATTTGCTCGCGGTACTGCTTGGGCGTGCAGCCAGCAAAGCGCTTGAAGAACTTGGTGAAATTGGAGGCGTCGTAGGTCAGGTTGGCCGCGATATCGGCCACGGTGCGGCTGGTATCACGCAACAGCTGGCGGGACACTTCCATGATTTGCGCCTCAAAGAAGAAGCACGGCGACTGGCCCGTTGTGAGCTTGAGCGTGTTGCTCAGGTGGGTGGGGTGAATGCACATAACGCTGGCAAAATCGCGGATTTCAAACATTTCAGTGGCCCTACCCGCCACAATATCAGCAACGTGCGCTACTACCAGGCGCTGGTAGTCGGCCGTGATTTCGTGCTGGCGGGCCAGTATTTTCTTCGGAATGGTTGTGGTAGGCATGGCGCTGATGAATGCGTGAAGAAGCGTTGCGCGGGCAGCCGCGTCAGCTTTTACTTACCTGAAATAACCATTCAGCTCCTTATTGTTACCGGCGGGCTTGGCCGGGCAGCCTGCTCCTTGCTACTGCGTATTTATCTTAGATGCGGCCTCCCTACCCCCTGCTGCCATGCCCAACGACTTTTTAGCCAGCGCCCGCAAGCAATTTGCCTACTACCAGCTGCTCGGCGAGCAGGCCATGGCGCAGGTACCCGACGCGCAGCTTTTCTGGCAGCCGAACGCAGCCAGCAACAGCATGGCCAGCATTGTGAAACACCTGGCAGGCAATATGTTATCGCGCTGGACTGATTTTTTGACCACGGATGGCGAAAAATCCTGGCGCGACCGCGAAGCCGAATTTGACAACGACCTGCAAACCCGCGCCGAAGTGCTACAGCGCTGGGAAGCGGGCTGGCAGTGCTTGTTTGCGGCGCTCGACGCGCTGACGCCGGCCGACTGCGACCAGATTATTTACATCCGCAACCAAGGCCACACGGTTATGGAGGCCATTAATCGGCAGCTGGCGCACTACCCCTATCACGTTGGCCAACTAGTTTTTATGGGCAAGCTGATTTGTGGCGAGGCGTGGCAGTCGCTTTCCATTCCGCGCGGTAGCTCGGCCGTTTTTAATGCGGAAAAATTTGCTAAGGAGCCGCATCGGGTGCATTTCACTGACGAGGCGCTTGGGAAATGAGAAGGGTTAGTAAGCGGAGCTAAAGTGAAGGTAGGCGCGAGATTGCGTAGCGAATGACCATGCACTTGGACCGGAATCCACCGCCTCAATCCCGTAATCTGACTCGTTTTCTAATGCGTAAAAGTCCTTTGCATAGTCTGTTGACTTGCTTTATTTTATTGACGCTGAGCGCGCAGGCGCAACAACCGGTGGCGCCATTTGCTACCCCCCCTCGCGGGTTTAGCAGTTGGCAGCCGGCCGCTAGCTGGGAGCATTCGCTGGTGAGCGGCAACGGCACGCTGGGGGCGCTGGTGCTGGGCCAGCCCCACGACGAAACCATCATCCTGAGCCACGCGCAGCTTTACCTGCCCCTGAACCCGCCTAAGCCAGCCATCGACCAAGCGAGCCGGCTGCCCGAAATTCGGCAGTTGCTGCTGGCCGGCAAGTACGCGGAGGCCGCGGCGGTGCCCGTGAACCAGCGCGAGAAAGAAGGCTTCACTATTGGCAACGACCCATTTATTCCGGCCTTCGACTTGCGCCTGACGCAGGAAACGGGCAATGTGCGGCGCTACCAGCGCAGCACCAATTTCCAAACCGGCGAGGCCACCGTGGACTGGCAGGACGCCAATGGCACGTTTCAGCGGCGGCTGTTCGTGTCGCGGCCCGATAGCGTGGTGGTGCTGCGCATCACGGGCACCGGTAAAATCAACTGTCAGCTGCGCTTCGAGCACCGCCCCGTAGCGTGGGACCAGTGGCAACTGGTGAGCGGCGCCGTGGGCGAAATGCGCGGCCAGGCCGAAGGCCAGTGGCTGACTTATCGCAGCGAGTTCAAGCATAAATACCCCGGCGGCCTGCAAGGCTACGAGGGCGCCGGCCGGCTAGTGCTCACGGGCGGCAGCACCCGCGTGGAGGGTGATAATCTGGTCGTTAGCGGGGCCGATGAGGTGCTGCTGCTCATCAAGATAAAACCTTCTTACGACTACGCTCATCCGCTGCTGCCCCGGCTCAAGCAGGAGCTGACGGCGCTGCCGGCCTCCTACCCCACCCTGCTGGCCCGGCACGCCCAGGTGCACGGCGCGCTTTTCAGCCGCGCGCGCCTCGACCTGCACGCTGACTCGGCCGACCGGCGCCTCCACACCGAGGAGCTGCTGCTGAAAGCCCGCACGCAGGTGCCGCTGGCCCTGATTGAGAAAGCCTTCGACGCGGGCCGCTACAACATTATCAGCGCCATGGGCACTAATCCGCCCAACCTGCAAGGCATCTGGAGCGGCACGTGGGCGGCGCCATGGTCAGGCGATTTCACCCACGATGGCAACGTGGAAACGGCCATCAGCAGCGTGCTCAATGGTAATATGGCCGAGCTGATGCCGGCCTACTTTCGCTACCACGAGCGCCTGCTGCCAACTTACCGCGACAATGCGCGGCGCCTCTACGGCACCCGGGGCATCCACGTGCCGGCCCACACCAGCACCAAGGGCCTCGATACTGATTTTGGCAGTACGTGGTGCTTGTCGCTCTGGACCGGCGCCGCGGGTTGGACTGCCAATGCCTTTTTCGACTACTACCAGTACACCGGTGACCGGCAGTTTTTGGCCCAGCATGCCTATCCCTTTATGAAGGAAGCAGCCCTGTTCTACGAAGATTTTCTGGCCCTGGGGCCCACCGGCCGCTACGTATTCAACCCTTCGTATTCGCCCGAAAACAACCCGGCCAACAGCCCTTCGCAAGCCGCTCTCAACGCCACCATGGACGTGATGATTGCCAAGCAACTGCTGCGCCATTGCCTACTGGCGGCCCAGGTGCTGCACACCGATAAGCCCCAGGTGAAGAAGTGGCAGGCCATGCTGGCCAAGCTGCCAGCCTACGAAGTGGCGCCCAACGGCGCGCTGCGCGAGTGGCTGTGGCCGGGCTTAGAGGAGAATTATCAGCATCGGCACGCCTCGCACCTATACGGCCTCTACGACCAGGTTGACCTCGAGATAGGGGGTAGCCCGGCGCTACGGGCCGCGGCCAGCCGCGCCATTGCCGAGCGCCTCAAGTTTCGGCAGGCCGAAGGCGGGGGCGAAATGGCTTTCGGGCTGGTGCAACTAGGCCTGGCCTCGGCGCACCTCGGCGATGCCGCGCATGCGCATCAGCTGGCCGAGTGGCTGGCCAGCAAATACTGGTCGACGGGTATGGGCTCGTTTCACAACGTGGGCAACCTGTTCAACACCGACATCAGCGGCGGCTTGCCAGCGCTGCTGCTCGAAATGCTGACTTACTCTGAGCCCGGCTTGGTGTCGTTGCTGCCGGCCCTACCCCCCCAGTGGCCGGTCGGCGAGGTGCAAGGCGTGCGGCTGCGCGGACAAATCGAGGTGAAAAGCCTGCGCTGGGATGACCAGCAAGTAGCCGTAACGCTGCACTCGGCCGTGCGCCAAACCGTGACACTGCAGCTGCCCCGCGCCACCCACCCGGCCACCGCTGGCCCGCACCTGCGCCAGCCCGATGCCACGCACTACCAGGTTGTGCTGCCCGCTGGCCAAGACGTGCAGCTTGCGTTTGCCTTTTAACAATTAGGTGAGGTGCCAGCCAGAATTAACTTAAGTGTTCGGCAAGTTCGCGTAGAGGTACGCAGGGGTTGATGCAGAGGCACGCGAGGCACATGTGCTTGCGGGTCTTGCTTGGCAGTTTGGTGCGTATGCTAGTAAGCCAATATTATTTTTTGATGTTCAGGTGCGGTAAAATGCATAGTTGCACGTCTTTTATATAAAGTTGTCTTACCCCATAAATCTCCGCTGTCATGCTCTACCTATTCGGCCGCTTAGCTCTTAGTGACTCCCTTGATTACCATGAGGATTATCAAGACAATGATTATCAACAACATCTGGCACGTGACCCAGGCCCTGAAGGGCCTAACCCTGACGCTTCGGTGGCAGAGCTAGTCGCCGCCGACTACGACGCAACTACTCCCGGCCGCAATCTCGCCGAGCCAATTGAGTGCGATTGCTTCCTACCCCGGTATTTGAATTAAATTAAGCCTGAGCTGCTACGCTCACCAATTGGCTAAGCAATAAAGTACGCGCCGTGCAGCAAGCACGCCGTGCCGCTGCGGCCGGGGGTAGGCGCCGTTGCGAGTTTCGATGCCGAGGCAGAGTTACTTGGCTTATCACCAAAAAAGCCCGCCGCTAAGAGTTAGCGGCGGGCTTTTTAGTAAGCAATTTGAGCAGGATTATTGCCCCAGCACGATGGCGAAAATCAACGGCGCCACGATAGTTGCATCGCTTTCGATGATGAATTTCGGCGTCTTTTCGCCCAGCTTGCCCCAAGTGATTTTTTCGTTGGGCACGGCGCCCGAGTAGCTGCCGTAGCTGGTGGTAGAATCCGAAATCTGGGCGAAATAGCCCCACAGCGGCACTTCGTGGCGCTGCAAATCCTGGTGCAGCATGGGCACCACGCAGATGGGGAAGTCGCCGGCAATGCCGCCGCCAATCTGGAAGAAGCCGATTTTGCTTTCCTCGGTAGCGGTTTTCGTGTACCAATCGGCCAGGTACATCATGTACTGGATGCCGGTTTTCATGGTGTGCACGTTCTTGATGTCGCCCGAGATGACGTGGCCGGCGTAGATA
>CALMOO010000585.1:2328-3115 GCA_937871705.1 uncultured Hymenobacter sp. | reverse complement strand
GCCCCACACTATTCACAACGATATGTGGGACGGCGCCACTGCCGCGCAGCAGCACGAGATGAGTGCCTGGATTGCCGCTTTCTTGGAAAAATAAGTGGCCACCCATTTGCCTCAGCAGCCGCACCGAAAATCGGGGTAGTCGGCGTAGGCAGGAGCTGGGGTATCGTCAAGTCGAATAATATTATCGAGCCGGACTTCTTCGCCCGACGCCAATTGGGCAAACTCGGCGTGGTCGCGGGTGATGAACGTGCGAATAGTTGCGGTGCCCTGGCATAGCTGCCGCAAATCGTTGAAATATTGCAGATATACCTGCTGCTTACGGGTAGCAGCGGCTTCCAGCACGTCGTAGAAGTCGCAGGCGATGGGTTTGTAGTCGGTAAGCATTGCGAATTTTTTTTAATGCACCAGCGCGTGTTGGCCGATTAATCTTTCTACGAAAAATCTATGCAAAAGACGAGCCGGCAGCACGGTTGTAGCCTCGGTCATGGCGGCAATTATTTATTGACTTATAGCTTATTATTCCAAAAACCGCCTTATTCGCGATGCCCAAACTTAGTGCAACAAACCGGCAGCTAATTGCCCCAAAACAGCCGGATTCTGCCAGCAAAAGTGAGGCGCTGGCCAGCTAACAAAGGCTCGTGCTAGGTCTGGGCAGCAATTAAGACGTATCTTTAGGGCATTAAAGGCAAAATTGCTTCGTTATCAGTGCCATTAAGTAGTTCGCTACGTTAATCAAATAGGTTCGCTGCTGCTTGCTTTATCATCCATTATTCCCCTAGCATCATGC
>CALMOO010000585.1:0-2318 GCA_937871705.1 uncultured Hymenobacter sp. | reverse complement strand
CCGTAAAATTCTTCGACGACGCGAAGCGCTTCGGCTTTATCAAAGTAGACAGCACTGGCGAGGCCGTATTCGTCCACGTAACTGACCTCGTGAATGAGATTCGCGAAAACGACAAAGTGCAGTTTGAAATTGCCCAGGGCAAAAAAGGCCCGAACGCCGTTAAAGTGTCGCTCGTGTAGTTCACGACCATCTTTATCAGTTCAAAAAAGCCTCGCTGGTACACCAGTGAGGCTTTTTTGTGTGCCGGCCGTAGCGCGGCCATCGCGGCCAGGCCGTACTTTGGTAGCCCAATCAGCCACCTTGCGATATGCCTCAACTTCCTGTGTTGCTGCCTACTGCTCCTGCCATGATGGGCCGGGCTGCTACCCCCCGCGTGCAAGCCATCGACGTGGTGCGGGGCCTGGCAATGGTTATTATGGCCCTTGACCACATTCGGGAGTTTTGGTGCCCTACCCCCATGCGGCCCGAAGACGTGACGCAAGCGTCGGCACCGCTGTTTTTTACCCGGTGGATTACGCATTTTTGCGCGCCTACCTTCGTGTTTTTGGCGGGTGTCAGCATCTTTTTGTATCAGCAAAAGCGGGCCAGCCGGAGCCAGGTAAGCCAGTTTTTGCTGAAGCGCGGGCTGTGGCTGCTAGGGCTGGAAATCGTGGTTATCAACTTTTTGCTGCAATGGGGCTACAACCTTATTGTGCTGGAGGTGATTTGGGTGCTGGGCTGGGGCATGCTCGTGCTGGCTGGCCTTATTTGGGTGCCGCGCTGGCTCACGGCGGCCCTAGCGCTAGCCTTCCTGGCAGGCCACAATTTGCTACCCCCCATCCAGCCCGTAACGGGAGCCAACGTGGGCTGGGCGCTGCTGCACAATACGCCATTTGTGCTAAAGCTCGACTGGCTGCCACCGCCCGTGCTGGTGGCTTATTCGTTTGGGCCGTGGGTGGCCGTGATGGCTGCGGGCTACGTTATCGGCCCGTGGTTTCTGGCGCCGCTGGCCCAGCGCACGCGTCGGCTGCGCACGGCAGGGGTAGGGCTGCTCGTGCTGTTTGTGGCCTTGCGCGCCACCAACTGGTACGGCGAACTGGCGCCTTGGAGCGTGCAGCCGCGGGGGCCACTCTACAGCGCCTTGTCGTTTGTCAATATTACAAAGTACCCGCCTTCGCTGCTGTTTCTGAGCCTCACGCTGGGCGTGGCGCTCGTGCTGCTCTCAGTAGCCGAAGGGGCGCCGGGCCGCCTGAGCCGCTGGCTCCAGACCTACGGGCGGGTGCCGCTGTTTTATTTCTTGCTGCATTTCTGCCTCATCAGCGGCGGCGCCTTTATCTGGACTACGCTGGCCTTTGGCAAGGCTATCAACCTCTCGTTTGCTGCCGTCAAAGACTGGCCCGCGGCCTACCACCCCAGCCTGCTGCGCGCCTACGTGGTGTGGGTGGTTGTGGTGGGCCTGCTATACTGGCCATGCCGCTGGTACCAGGGCTACAAGCAGCGGCATTCGTACTGGTGGCTATCGTACTTGTAGCCAAGAAAAGAATAGGTATACTCAACAGACAGTGAGGTAAGACGCAGTTTCAGCTTTCATACAATAAACTGATTTTGCGGGAGCTTCGACTTTCTGCTTTGATAAACCCTCATTATGTCTGATTTTCTACGTGCTTTAAGTTCTTCCACAGTAACGCTCATGGTAGATGCTACCCTGCGTGATGGTGGTTTTGCCATTACTGGTCCTGGCCTCTTAGGGAAGACTATTGTCACCTCACCGGCTGTGACCCAGCAAATTCTGGACTCACCCGAGTTTGACCAACTCTTGCAGTCGGATAGGGTAGCGCGCATCTTGGAAGTAGTGCTGGCACTGGCGCAACACTAGGTAGCGGGCAGCTTGCCGGGGTAGTCTCAAAGTTAAAATCACGCATCTTTGCGGCAACCATAAGCTAAGCATCCTGCCCTCATTTGCTAACCAGCAACTGCCTGGAAAGCGGGTGTGACAAGCTGCTTGGGCTCCCTCTTCATTCCACCCCATGCCTACCCCTCTCTACCAGGTCGATGCCTTCGCGCGCCGGCCATTCACTGGAAATCCGGCCGCCGTGTGCCCGCTCCAAGAGTGGCTGCCCGCCGACACCATGCAGCAGATTGCCGCCGAGAATAACCTCGCCGAAACTGCTTTCTTCATTCCGCTAGCTGGGCAGGAAGCCGATTTTCATCTGCGCTGGTTTACGCCCACTTTCGAGATTGACCTCTGCGGCCACGCCACGCTGGCCACAGCCCACGTGCTGTGGAACGAGCGCGGCTTTACGAAGCCCGAAATCGTGTTTCAAAGCCAAAGTGGCGGC
>CALMOO010000584.1:572-2027 GCA_937871705.1 uncultured Hymenobacter sp. | reverse complement strand
CGCTCGACCCGCCCAGAATGTCTTACCTACAGTACCTGAGCACCCGGCAGGCGAATGAGGACCTGTGGCACCCTCCGCAAGGCTTACACGCGTTTCTTCGGGCCTTTTTCTATGTCAAGAGCGCGGACTGGCCGGGAAATAAGCAGCATCCGTTGCAAGCGCGCACCGCCACAGAATTGGCCCAGCTGCCCACCTATTACGTCATGGAGCGCGGCCAGACGATGCCCCAGACCGTCGCGCCCTTCCACCCGTCCGCCGCCGAGGTCTTGGCCAGCAACTGGCTTACCGAGCCGGAACTGGGCGTGTACACCGAAGAATATGAACGCACGGGGTTTCAAGGTGCCCTGCAGGCGTATCGCGTCTATTCCGATGCTGACCTGACCGCGGAGTTGCGCCTGTTTTCGGGCAGAACGCTCGATGTCCCGTCGCTCTTCATCGGCGGGAAGAGCGATTGGGCTACTTATTCGGCGCCGGGCGCAGTCGAGCTTATGAAGACGAAGGCGGCGACGAGGATGGGGGACATCGAGCTTATCGACGGCGCAGGTCACTGGATTCAACAGGAGCAGCCGGTTCGGCTCAGCACGCTTCTGCTCGCCTTCGGCAAGGAGGTGAAGGAGCAGAAGTAACTGAGCCAAGCATTACGGCTTTTAGCCAAGGCCACCTTTGCTTGGGTTGCCAAGCACCAGCTTATACTAGTCTTCTTTGAAAAGAAGCTGATAAAGGGGCTAGCCCAGGTACGATTTCAGCGACTGCGAGCGCGACGTGTGCTTGAGGCGCCGAATGGCCTTCTCCTTTATTTGCCGAACCCGCTCGCGGGTCAGGCTAAATTGCTCGCCGACTTCCTCCAGCGTTTGCGCGGCGTGACCATTCAGCCCGAAATGGAGCGTAATAACGTCGGCTTCGCGCCGGGTCAGGGTCGAGAGCGCGCGCTGCACCTCCCGGCGCAGAGAGTCGTGCAGCAAGCCTGCATCCGGCGTTGCTTGCCCCTCGTCCTGCATCACATCTAGTAAGCCGTTTTCCTCGCCCTGCACGAAAGGCGCATCCATTGATACGTGCCGGCCTGCGATTTTGAGCGTGTCCACCACTTCGGAGGTGGTCAATTCTAACAGCTCCGCAATCTCGTCAGGCGAGGGCTCCCGCTCAAACTTTTGCTCCAGCTCGGCAAACGAGCGGCTGATTTTGTTGAGCGAGCCCACCCGGTTCAGCGGCAGACGCACGATGCGGCTTTGCTCGGCCAGGGCTTGCAGGATGCTCTGGCGAATCCACCACACGGCGTAGGAGATGAACTTGAAGCCTTTCGTTTCATCGAAGCGCTTGGCCGCCTTAATCAAGCCCAGGTTGCCCTCGTTGATGAGGTCGCCCAGGGTCAGGCCCTGGTTCTGGTACTGTTTGGACACCGAGACCACGAAGCGCAGGTTGGCTTTGGTCAGCTTTTCGAGGGCCATCTGGTCGCCC
>CALMOO010000584.1:0-562 GCA_937871705.1 uncultured Hymenobacter sp. | reverse complement strand
GTCTATCGACACCAGACTCACTTTGCCAATTTCTTGCAGGTACTTGTCCAGCGACTGGCTTTCGCGGTTGGTAATCTGCTTGCTGATTTTGAGTTGTCTCATGCGGGAAGGGCGCTGCTTAGAAGGGGCACTAGCAAGCTATAACTCCCGGGACTATAGCTTGGTTCGACGGCTCCCGCGACGCACCCCGCCGGAAGGGTAACGGCTGGGGCAAAAGCCTGACTACTGTTGATTGCGGTAGTTCAGTATGAATGAACGGTTTAAGGCAGTATCTGCGCCAAGACGGTGCGCCTTTCGGAGTTGACCAGCTGCTTTGTACCTTAACTTATTACCGTGATTTACTTATCGTTACCTATCTGAACCAAGTAGCACCGAATACTATAGGTATAATTTGTAAATGTTATAATACCTAAACTATCGGCAGAGTGAGGACGCAACCACCAAAGCTTTTAAAGCTTGCAGAGAAAAATCGGAGCAGCCTGCGTCGTTGCCCATTCAAGCTAGCTGCTACTTATCCTATGTTCAGAAAGGGCCTCTAATTTGGGCCAATAAAAGGAAAGGA
>CALMOO010000583.1 GCA_937871705.1 uncultured Hymenobacter sp. | reverse complement strand
GACGTTTTTTTGCGCAGTTTGTGTTATGCGAGTAGCTAATCCTTTACCATGAAAAATATCTTTTACATCGTCGCCTTGGCCATTTGCTTAGGCGTCATTCTCTTCCTCTTTCAGCGCCTTAATGCGACGGAAATCGCGCTCAAAGAAGCCCAGCAGCACTTCGCCGACTGCGAGCAGGTGACGTTTCAGCTCCAAAACCAGCTCAGCGAAAAGCAAAGAGGCGCGGCGGCTGCTTCAGCCACCGCGCCCCAGAAATAAGCTAAGCGGGGTCCTACCCCCCTTATTTTAAGATTTCTCGCCCAGCAAGAGCAGCATAAACGCATACTGGCGCGCCACATCATGCAGCGCCTTGAAGCGACCCGACGCACCGCCGTGGCCGGCTTCCATGTCGGTGTGCATCAGGAGCAGGTTCTTGTCGGTTTTAGTGGCGCGAAGCTTGGCCACCCACTTAGCGGGCTCGAAGTACTGCACCTGCGAGTCGTGCAGGCCAGTCGTTACCAGCATGTTGGGGTAGGCTTGCGCCTTCACGTTGTCGTAGGGCGAGTACGATAGCATATAGTCGTAGTACTGCTTCTGGGCGGGGTTGCCCCACTGGTCGTACTCGCCGGTAGTAAGCGGAATGCTCTCGTCCGACATCGTCGTGACCACATCCACGAACGGCACGGCCGCAATTACGCCCTTGTAGAGGTCGGGGCGCATGTTTACCACGGCGCCCATAAGCAGGCCGCCGGCACTACCCCCCATTGCGAACAGCTTGGCGGGCGAGGTGTATTTCTGCTTAATCAGGTACTCCGAGCAGTCGATAAAGTCGTTGAAGGAATTGATTTTGTGCAGCATCCGGCCATCCTCAAACCACTGGCGGCCCAACTCCTGCCCGCCCCGAATGTTGCAAAGCACGTAGGCAAAGCCACGGTCGAGCAAGCTCAGGCGTGCCGCCGAGAAGGTTGGGTCCATCGAGAGGCCGTACGAGCCGTAGGCGTATTGCAGCACCGGCCCGGTACCATCCTTCTTAAAGCCTTTTTTGTAGACGATGGACACCGGAATCATCTTCCCATCGCGGGCTTTCACGAAGGTGCGCTCCTCGGTGTAGTTGTTTTTGTTGAAGCCACCCAGCACCGGCTGCTCCTTCAGCAGGGTTTGCTGGTGGGTAGCCATGTTGTAGTCGAAGGTCGAGGTGGGGGTAGTAAACGACGTGTAGTTGAAGCGCAGCTTCTGGGTATCGAACTCGGGGTTGACACCGATAGTGGCCGTATAAGCTACCTCGCTGAATTTTAAATACTCATCCTTCTTATCCTGCCACTTGATGACGCGAACTTGAAGCAAGCCATCCTTGCGCTCGTTCAACACGAGATAGTCTTTGAACAACTCCATCTGGTCGATGAAGACTTCGGCGCGGGTTGGAATCACGTCTTTCCAAGCGGTTTTGGCCGTGTTGGTGAGCGGCGTGCTCATGATGCGGAAGTTGGGTGCTTGCCAGTTGGTGTGCACGTAAAAC
>CALMOO010000582.1 GCA_937871705.1 uncultured Hymenobacter sp. | reverse complement strand
CTTGGGGAATGGTGGGGCTAGCGCCACAAATAGCTCGCGGGTGAAGCCCGCCAGCACACGAGCAGGCGGCTGAGCTACCGGAAAGTGGAGCAGCAGGTGCATAGGCCAGAAAAAATTACGTATAGGTTTCTCTTCTAACTTGCCACAATTCTAACTTGTTGCGGCGCAGGCCTGCGCCCACGTCCCCGCTGCTATGGCCGACGAAGCTAACCCGGTCGATTTTCTGCCTAATCACCCGCCCCGCACCGAGCTAGAGCAGCTACAAGCTGCGCTGGAGGCGGGCCTTATTACCCCCGCGCTATTTGCTTTGGCGAAGGAGAAGCTGCTGAATGCCAGTGCTCCACCTCCTCCCGAAGCAACACCGCAACCCAGCCGCCCCACGGCGCCGCTCGCCCCGCAACCCAACGAGGCTAGCAGCGGCGAGTTGCCGCCGTTGATGTCGTTTTTTAATGAAACGCCGCCTACCCCTCCGCCCACGCCCGCTGCGCCGCCTACCCCCGCGCCGGCTCGCGTAACGCCTCCGCCAACACTCAGCCAGCCGGAGGCAAGGCCTAGTTCGCCCTCAATTTACAGCGCCGAGCCGCCGCCAGTGGCGCCTGCCCCGCGCCAACCTGTACCGCCGACTCCTAAGCCGTCCGCGCCCGCGGTTGATTTTCTGGGGGCTTCAGCTACTCTTACTCCGCCCGCGCCAACTCCGCGGCCGGCCCCTACCCCCCCTGCGAACTTCATTCCCAGCCAGCCGGATGTTTACTCCGACTTGCTGGCTACTGCTGCCCCTACCCCCCCGCCACCAGCTAGGCCGGCCCCACCAGTCCAGCCTGCCGCGGCGCCCGCGCCCAGCCGAAGCGTGATGCCGAAAGTGCTGCTCGCGCTCGGCATTGTGGGGCTGTTGCTGCTGATTTATTGGCAAGTTTCAGGCTCGCACCCCGACGAGCAGCTAACCAGCCCCCGCCTGCCCGCTAACACGGAGGCTTCGGTGGCACCAGCAGCTACAGTGCCAAATAGTAAAAAGCGTTCGAATAAATCTGGTAAGTCGAAAAAGCGCAAAAGAAAGAAAGACAAGACATTAGTAGTGAATGCTGATTCCGCAGTCGCTACCCCTGCTTTAACTGAAGCGCGCCCCAAAGCCAAGCCCAGTGTAGCAGCTGCAGCCAAGCCGACAAGCCCAGTTAAGGCCGCCAGCGCGCCGGTCGTCACCGAGGTGCCGCCGCTCGATGCCGTGCCGCACGCCGTGCCACCGGCCCCCGAAGCCGGCGATACGGAAGCGGCCCTAAAAGTGCGCGCCACCATGGCCGGGTACTATGCCGATATGCTGGCGCCGCCATTCACGGCGGCCCGACATTTCGCGCCGCGCGTCGAGCGCCTCTACATTCAGCAAAACCTGACGCCGGCCGATATAGACGACCGATTTAACCGCAATTTCTTCCCCGATAACAAAAAGGCCGTGCTCCAGATTGAGCCCGGCACGCTGCGCGTGAGTGCCCCCGCAGCCGATGGCACTTGCATGGCCACCTTCGTCGAAGACAGCTACGTGTATCACCCTTCGCGCCAATTATACCAGCGGATGCGGGCGCAAGTGCGCGCCCGCTTCGATGCTGATTTCAAGATTATTTACCTGCGGCAAGAGCGCCTGCTGGAAAGCACAGTCGAGTAAGCAGCTGTAGCTCAAAATGCTACTCTGGTCCCTGCTCAGCGCCCGAGCGAGCCAATCTTAGGTTGAATCTGAATGATGAAGCGGCGGTTTAGGTCTTCCTGGGCGCCCTGGTAGCGGCCCGCGCCGCTGAAGCCGCTGCCGGAGGGTAGCACTTCGTAGCGCGGCGCTGGAAATTCGATGCCCGCATCGCGCCACAGCCGGTACACCGCCAGCGCCCGCAAGTAGCTGATTTGGCGCGTGATGGTACCATCATAGTTACGTGGGTCGTCGTAGGAATACGACCCGTCGGGGAAGGTTCGGAGAAATCGCGCCGTGCGGCCCTCAATGACGACCAGATACTGAATATTATCCGTGGTGCCTAGCGCGCTTAGCTTGTTGAGGAGAAAGCGGCCAGCGGCTAGCAACCGCGGCTTGTCGGCTTCCGGCAGCTCAGAGCTATTGGCAGCGAACGAAATATTGAAGCTCAGCTCGTAGCGCTTGAACTGCTGGTTGTAAACGAAGTAGCGCGGGTCTTCGAGCCGCGCCAGCGCTGCCCGTATTTCGTCGAGCTTTTTCTTCTCTTTAAGCTGTACTTCCAGCCGAGCTTTGGCCTGCTCTAGGCCGGCCTGCTTGTCCTGGAAGCGCTTGTAGCTGAGTACAAACAGCACCAACATCACCAGGAACAGGGCCGTCATCAGGTCCACGTAGCTGGGCCAGAAAAAGTCTTTACGGTCCTGGTTCATTTAATCGCAGATTTAACTGATTTCGCGGATGCGAGAGGGGTAGGGCGCTGGGTGCGGGTGCTGCTCCGTCCGAGCGAGAGGGTAGGGCCACGCTACTTGCTGCCTATCAGGCGCTGAAACCAATTGAGCTGCTCCATACGCTCTAGCACCGCGTTGGTGCGGGCTACTTGGGTGAGGAGCTGCTGTTGCAAGGCCGTGTCGGCAGCCAGGCGCGACTGCAGTGCTTGCAGCGCCTGGGCGGTTTGGGCGGCTTGCTTTTCTTGCAGCGTATTGAGTGCCTTTTGTTGGGCTGGTAACTCACTGAATGGGCTCATATACTGCACAATGCGCGCGTAGATGTTATCTTGGTTCAGCACTCGGAAATGCTCCTGCCAGATGTTTTCGGCCGCCGCCGCTTCCTGCTGAAACACGGCCATGCGGGCCCGCATCGTGGCCGCCAGCTGGTGGTATTGCTCGTCAAAAAAGCGCTCGGTCTGGCCTGCCGCCTGGCCCATGGCCTGCTGGTGCTGCTGAAAAAACCGCAGCTGCTCCTGCACTACCCCCTCGTGCTGCTGCACCAGCGCCGGCACTTGGTTGAGGCCGGCTTCAAGGCCGCGCAGGCGGCCAAGCAAGTCGGTGAGGGTAGCGCCCACGGCTTGGCCGTTGCGCAGCATCTCGTTGAGTTCCTGCTGGTAAGATAAGAAGTTCTCGAAATGGTGCGCGCTCTGGGCTACCTTATCGAATACCCGAATGCTCGCGTCAGCCATCTGGGTGTAGCCTACTTTTTGCAGCTCTTGCAGGAAGTCCTTTTGGGTGCTGATGTTCTCATTGAGCGCCTGCACGATGGGGCCAAATTCGAAAATCTTGCTCAAAAACTCCTGATTGAACGCATCGAGCACCGACTTTAGATTGCCCAAGCTGCCCGCCATGTCGGAGTGCAAAATGGGCAGCAACTGCACCTGCAAAAACGTGTAGTAGTCGTTGCGGCGCTGCTCGGCCTGGCGGCGGGCGTCCTTGTACGCCGCATTGCTGCGCAACGTGAGGCCGAGGCCGCATAAGCTGCCGAGCATAGCGATAGTCACGCCTCGCAAAAACGCCTGAATAGCCGCCTCATCAAACTGCCCGCCGCCGAGCCCCAGGCTCAGCAACCCCAGAATGGCGCCGCCAAACGTGCCCATCAGCCCGATGTAGAGCGGCGTAGAAATACCCGATTGCAGGTCGGCATCGAGCGCAGCCACGGCCCGCTCGGTGATACTGGTAAGAATGTCGAAATTGGCAGTCCCCTTATTTTTCAGCAGGTACGCATTCGTGTCGGTCACGATGCGCTGGAAAGTGGGGGTAGCCGCTGGTGGCAGCTGTAGTAGGTCCACCTGCTGGCCCGTGGTGGGGTCGGTGTCGCGCTGTAGGCTCAGCGTTTGGGCCGGCGGAAACAGCTCGCTCAAGCTGGCTAGTTGCGCCCTGGTTTGCCCAAAAAACCGGAATTGCTGCCACAAAATCAGCGCCACGGCCAGCAACTCCAGCAGCGCCACGAAGATGTTCAAGGAGGTCATTCCCGCAAGTTAAGGCGGGGTCATTCGTAGCTTACCTAAAATCGTGTCATGCTGAGTTCGCGAAGCATCTTATCAGGATTGAACAAGTCATTGAATTAGCAATCCAACCGCGTGAACGTGATAAGATGCTTCGCAAGCTCAGCATGACACGATTCTACTCAAACCGAATGCGGGCCCGGCGTACTACCTCCCAGTCTTCGCCGCGCCGACGCACCTCGCCGGGCTGCTCCGTGATGATGCGCGTTTCGCCGCCTTGGGGGTAGGCTACGTACTCGCACACCGGCTCCAGAATGTTGCGGTGGTTGCTGATGTGGCTCACCAAATTGCCCACTACTCTAAACTGCCCTTGGTCAGGGGTTTGGTCGCGGACCTGCACTTCGTAAATGCTGTATGGCGCCAGCGTATCGGACAAAGTGCGGGCTGCAAACGTGTTGTTGAATGGCGCCTCATTCACGAACTGCTGCCGCACCTTTGGGGCAGTATCGGTTGTGGGCGTCACATCCAACTCGATGGAAGTACCGGGCTCAACCACTGCCGGAACCGACTCT
>CALMOO010000581.1:5739-10860 GCA_937871705.1 uncultured Hymenobacter sp. | reverse complement strand
CGTCACCACTATCGAGTTGGGCACGAGGTAGCGCGTGCGCTTGATGAGGTCGCGCCGGATAGGCGGGCTGCCCACCAGCGTGCGCCCCGCCCCCGACACGTAGCGCGGCTGCGCTCGCCCTACCCCCCAGTCGCGCAGAAACGCCGGAAACGTCTCTTCGCCCGGCCCCAGAAAGATGCTGTCGGCGTGCGAGGCGGCCTCATCGGGCAGGCTCGTGACGTGCAGGCCGCCCAGGCACACGTAGCTGCCGCGGGCACGGTAGTGGTCGGCCAGCGCGTAGGCCCGGTAGGCATTGGTGATGTAAACCTGGATGATAACCAGGTCGAGCGCATCATCGAGGCGCAACGCCTCCACGTGCTCGTCCTGGAGGTCGGCTTCCCAATCGGGGGGTAGGTAAGCCGCCAGCGTGGCCAGCCCCAGCGGCGGAAACAGCGAGTACTTAATGGGCCGCCAATAAGGGTTAGTGGCTTCGGTGAGGGCGGGGAGGATGAATTTAACGCGCATGGGGGTAATTCATTTGCGAAGGGTTAAAGCAGCCAGGTTAGTATCCACAGGAAGAATAGCAGGCACAGCAATTGAAATCCTGCTAACATGCTGAACCAGACGTAAGCAACAAGCTTTAGCCACAAGGACGTAGCAGTATCATACCAACCTATTATCTTCCAGCCTCTTACTAGCACATAGCGACATAGCAGCCAATTGGCAGTCAGGAGGCATAGCGGAGAAGCGTAGATGAGGTAATCCTCCCCAAACCGCTGAGCAACTGCATGGCCGCTGCACCACCAGCCACCGAAGCAACTTACTGTCCAGCAGACACTGCTTAGTAGCCACTCTTCTGTCGTATAAGGCTTGCTAAAGGGATTATTCATGACCGTTCAGTGCCCGATAAGCCTGCCACTCCGCGCCCGTCCGGCTCTGCCAATCGTCATACTTCTGGTAGTCGTGCCGAAACTCCGCCACCCGCTGCTGCAGCTTCTTATGTGCCTCGGCCCGGTTGAGGGGCTGGTAGTAGCCATTCTCGTTCTCGGCCACCAGTTGGGGCACTCGGTCGAGCATGGTCTCGCGCGCAGCCAGCACGGGCAGCACGCGGGGCGGCATCTTCAATAAAAAGCCGATGTCGAGGCGCGAAAAACCGGGCTGTAGGTTGTACTCGGCAATCCAGATTTCCCAGTTGCCGGCCGCCAGGCCCAGCAGCACCGCGTAGGCCGCCCACGAGTTGAGCCGCACCAGGCTGAAGGCCGAGCGCCGCTGCCAGATTTTCAAGAGCACGGTGCCCAGCCCAAACAGCGTGAGCAGCAAGAAGCCATACACGCCGATGCGCTTGTAAGCCAGGCCTGTGTACACAATGTAGTAGTAGTTGCGCAAACCCACCGACACGGCTAGCACGACATTTTGCGCCACCCAGAGCGTGGCGCCCCAGCGCAGCAGGGGTAGGCCGCGCTGGTAGAAGTTGAGGTTGCGCCGGAAAAACCACAGCATGATGCCCGCCGCCAGCAAAATGCTGAAAATCAAGACGTAGGTGCCTTCGTGCACAAACTGCGTGAGGTCGAATCCTTGTGCCGGCTCGAAGCCAAACCACAGCCAGTTGATATCCACGGCGTTCACGGCCAGCAGTAGCGCATTGAGCAGCCCAAAGCAGACCACGGCCGCCAGCCACTCCTTGCGCAGGTCGAGCAGGCGGCGGTCGGTGTGCCGGAAGTTGGGCCGCCGCACGCCCAGCGAAGCTACCCGGTCGCGCTGCCGCCGCACAAACTCGCCAAAGCGCGACTCATAATCAGTCATAAAGTGCAGCGGCACCACCACCAGCGCGCCCGCTGCGCCTACCCCACACAGCAGAAAAAACAGCACATGCGGCACCGACACATCGGCAAATAGCCGCCCCAGCCAGTCGCCCAGCACCTCAAAGAAGCGGGCGCTCAGCGCGCTATACCGCGGATTAGCCGCCGCAAACAGCGCCTGAAAAACCACCAGCGCCAGCAGCGGCAGCCCCAGCATCCGGGCATAGAACCAGCCGCGTCGCAGCGAGCCGCCCACCTGTCGCGGGGCGCGCACGCTCCCCAGCACGGCCCCCATCGCCGGCAGCACACCCGCCATCGCCGTTAGCAGTGCGGAGCTCAGCAGCCGCAGTGGCGGCTGGTTCACTAGCCCCACCAGTAGCAGCCCCGATGCCAGTGCCGCCAGCACCGCTGCGTCGGAGCCGTACCAGGCCACTACCCCCCCGCTGAGCAGACAGCCGCCCACAGCCACCCAAAAGCCGGCCGTGCGCCGCACCGGCGCGTGGCGCGGCAGCAAAACCAGGTGCGCTGCTACCAAGAAGAGCATATAAACCAGCACGTTGAGCCCCGCCGACTCATGCCAGAAAAGGTAGTCGCTCAGCACAGTAGCTGTGGCGAGCAAACTGCCTAGTAGCGTAGATATTCGGTAAGCGGGGGTAGGAACGGTGGGGGCCGTGGCAGGCCAGGAAGCAGTTGGATTCATGTTATGAAAGAACTTTGTATTTCAAAGTATTTAAGTAAAAAGAAAGCCGATTTACCCGGCTGTATTTTATTCTAAGATTGGAGTCCTGATTAAAGACTCTAAGGCTTTGTATTTATCCTGTCATGCTGAGCCTGCGAAGCACCTTGTCAGGCCAATGGCAGCATCACGATAGTTTTGCCGTGATAAGATGCTTCGCAAGCTCAGCATGACAGACGTAAGGGTTAAACAGAATTTTATCATCGAACTCACTACCCCCGCAGCAGCTTCTCAAGCGCCGCTAGGTGCTCCTGAAAAGCCAACTTGCCCTCTGCACTGGCGGCATAGGTGGTATTCGGTTTTTTGCCAATAAACTGCTTTGTAACTTCTACGTAGCCAGCTTTTTCCAAAGCCGCGACGTGCGACGCCAGGTTGCCATCGGTAAGGTCAAGGCTTTCTTTTAAGTCGTTGAAGCTCACCGATTCATTGGCTAGCAGCACGGCCATGACACCGAGCCGCACGCGGTGGTCGAAGGCTTTATTGAGCGTGTGGATGGCGTACTTCACGAAGCGGTAAGTTTCGTCCCCGTGGGGCGTTCATAGCGGTTATACATGAGCAGCCCGTAGCCAATATGCCCCAGGCCAAATCCGAGACCAAACAGCAGCAGCCCGTAGCCTGGCACCAGCAGCGCTAGCAAGCCTAGCGCTATTTGCGTCAGGCCCAGATACTTAATTTCGTCCAACGTGTACTTGCTGCCATTGAGCAGGGCCAGGCCGTAGAACACCAGCAGTCCCGGCACCACCAGCTCCACGGCGTTGCTGAGGTAGAGCTTCAGGCAAAATAACCCGCCTGCTACGAGTGGAATGAGTAGCGCAATTGCCAACCGCCGCGCCGGCGCCGTCCACATAGAGCGCAGGCCATCGCGCCGAGTGCGGCGCAACGTGAAAATGGCGGCCACCAGCAGCGCCGCCGCTATCATGGCCAGCGCCAAGCCCATCAGAAACGGCAGGGCCGCCAGCCGTTCGGCCTCTGTCGTTTGGAACAACCGGGTGTATCCTTGCGCACCATATTCCTGGCTACCATACTCTTGCAGCAAGTAGTAATGCGCCACCACCGTGCCCGCCAGCGCTACCACGCCGGCCCCTACCCCACTCAAACCGCTTAGCGACAAAAAGCGCGAGCTGCGCTCCATAATGGCGCGGATTTCGGTGAGCTGGGCGAGCGGGTCTTGGGCAGCGGGCTTCATACGAGACTGTGAAGTACTTTGTGATGCAAAGCTAACACGAAGTAGCTAAGTTTTCGTTATTAAACTTATTTACCTGAAAAAATATGGACGTCCCTGATTACGCCGAGATGGCTCGCAGGCAGTGGCGACTTACGTTTTTGGGAGGCTTGGTGCTAGTGCCTGTCTTCAGCTTGGTTGCAGCCTGGGCTATGAGCAGCTTAACGATGGCAGCGGCACTAGCTAAGGCTGGGGATATCATGCTATCGGCCGCTGGCTTGTGCCTCGCTATTGCTGGCGCTGGTGCCCTGCCAGCTTGGCTAGCAGGTGGCCTGCGGCTTCGACCCATGCAGTGGCTTTTCGAGGCAGCGCGGGGCGGTGGTATTTTCAATTGGGTACTGGTATTGGGCGGTACCCTACTGCTCTTCGAAGCCACGGTGCTGCTGGGAGCGCTGCTGTTGCACTTGCTTGATTACCGGGTAGCGTATCGTGCGCTTTGGAGTATTTGCACGGGCTTCAGCTTACCCTGGCTGCTGGCCTCGTTGTGGGCAAGCTGGCGCGTAGTGCACGAAACCAAATCAAGTTAAGAAATCCAAATAGTTTGCTCATCTGCCTCGCATTACGTGTTGCGCTGTGGGGCCAGCTTCTGGCTGGGCACTCGCCACAAGCCTTGGTTTTGGAACCGGAATAAGCTGGGCGTCGTCGTTAAAGAAGCAGTGTTAGCAGAAAATAACTGGTTGTTTGCTGAACTGGTACGTCTTTTGGAATATGTTGTACCACGGCAGCCGTCAGGCTCCGAGCTGCGTCTTTTATTTCTATCTGCGTTCACTTTCTTATGACCAAATACATTTTCTCCGCCCTTCTGCTCGCGCTTGCTAGCTTCACCACCGCTGCCAGCGCGCAGTCTATCACCTTGCCCGGCGGCTTTGGTAGCTTCAAGCTGCCCACCAGAAAAACCACGACTACCACCACTACTTCCAGCACCGGCATTGGTGGCCTCACCAGCACCGAGGCAGCCAGCGGCCTCAAGGAAGCGCTGCTGCAAGGCATCAGCAAAGGCGCCGACCAGGCTTCGGCCACCGACGGCTTCAACCTGAACAAGCTCATTCGCATCCCCTTCCCGCCCGATGCCCAGAAAATGGCTAATACCCTGCGCAGCATCGGGTTGGGTAGCCAGGTCGATAAGTTTGAGCTGTCGCTGAACCGCGGCGCCGAAGACGCTGCCAAGAGCGCCAAGCCCATCTTCATCAACGCTATTAAGAGCCTGACCTTTACGGATGTGTGGAACATCCTTACCGGCCAGAAGGACGCCGCTACGCAGTACCTCAAGCGCACGACTACCTCGCAGCTCACCACGGCCTTCATGCCCATCATGCAGCAGAGCCTCGATAAGGTGAGTGCCACCAAGTACTATTCTTCGCTGACTACTACCTACAACAAGCTGC
>CALMOO010000581.1:2763-5729 GCA_937871705.1 uncultured Hymenobacter sp. | reverse complement strand
CCACTGGCAAGGCCGTTGATGGGCTGTTCACGCTCATCGCGCAGGAAGAAGCGGACATCCGGGAAAACCCCGTGGCCCGCACTACCTCGCTGCTGAAAAAGGTGTTTGGCGTAGGCGGCAACTAATTGCCTCTGGGGCCTTTTGGAGCGCCCCTACCCCCAGCTGTCGTGCTGACAAGGGAAGCATCTTATTGTGAGTGAACAATCTGTTTCTCCGTGATAAGATGCTTTCTTCGTTAGTATGACAGCTGTTTTTTTATTGCTTACTAGTTACTCGGCGCGCCGGCAGCCGTAAGCGCATCCTGTGAAGTTCCGTCTGCATTTATTTGAGTTTGAAGACCAGCCCTGGTTTCCCGAGGTGCTGCGAGCGGGGCAAATGGACTACTTGCGGTTTATGATTTCGGGGCTAGGCATTTATCGGCCGGTGGCGCCGCTGCTGGCCCAGGCCCTGCACCAAGCCCAGCAGCCGCAGCTACTTGAGCTAGGCGCCGGGGCCGGGGGTGGCACCGAAACCGTGCTGGCCGCCCTGCGCCAGCAGCCCACCGCGCCGCCCGGCTTGCGCCTGCTGCTCACCGACCTCTACCCCCAGCCCGCCGCCTGGGCCGATGTGGCCGAGCGCACGGCGGGCGCCATCCGGGGCCACGCGGCACCAGTAAATGCGCTGGCCGTGCCTGCCGACTTGCTGGGCTTTCGGGTGATATTTTCGGCTTTCCACCACTTTGCACCGCCGCAGGCCGAGGCGCTGCTGCGCGATGCGGTGGCCAGCGGCGCCGGCATCGGCGTGTTTGAGGGCGCCGGCAAAAGCTGGCTTGAAATAGCGCTGGCGCTCACGGTGCTGCCGGTAGCACAGCTGCTGCTGACGCCTTTTTTCCGGCCGTTCCGGCTCAGCCGGCTGGTATTCACGTATTTGCTACCCCTCATTCCGCTCACTACCATCTGGGATGGGGTGGTGTCCATCTTCCGCATGTACCCGCCGGCCGACTTGCTGGCCTTGGCCCAGCGGGCCGACCCGGCCGGCCGCTACCGGTGGCAAGCCGGGCAGCTACGCCACTGGTGGGGCCCGCGCGTGACGTACCTGGTGGGGGTAGCGAGCAGTCAGCAATGAACATCCGTCTGTCATTGCGAGCTTGCGGAGCAATCGCCTCGGCACGATACCCGAACAACTCGCTCTGGGGCGATTGCTTCGCAGGTTCGTCGTGCCAGGCGAGCGTATTGCTTCCTACTAATTGCTCCTTGCGCCTTGTTACTTGCTCCTTATAAACGCGCCCTGCCGCTGCTGCGCATCCCGTTCTCGCTGTTCCTGATGCCGATTTTCTGGTTCGGCCTCAGCGCCTTGCGCGAGCCGCTGAGTTGGGGGCGGGTGGCGGCGGTGTTCGTGGTGCTGCACTTGCTGGTGTACCCGGCTTCCAATGGCTACAACTCGTACTACGACCGCGACGAGGGCAGCATCGGCGGCTTGAAAGCGCCGCCTAAAGTCACGCCCGAGCTGCTGCTGCTGGTGCGGCTTTTCGATGCGCTGGCCGTGCTGGGGGCCGTGCTGCTGGGCTGGGTATTTGCGGTGCTGGTGGTAGTTTACCTGCTGGTTTCCAAGGCCTACAGCTACGAAGGTATTCGGCTCAAAAAATATCCGCTGCTGAGTACCGCCGTGGTGGTGGTGTTTCAGGGCGCTTTCACGTTTCTGATGTCGCAGGTGGGGGTAGGGGCCTCCCCCAGCGTTCTTTTCGAAAAAACCAACCTGCTGCTGGCCCTGGTGAGCACGCTGTTTTTGTGTGGCTCCTACCCCCTCACCCAAATCTATCAGCACCAGGAAGACGCCCAGCGCGGCGACCGCACGCTCAGCCTGCGGCTGGGTATCCGGGGCACGTTTGTGTTTGCGGGCGGCGGGCTGCTGGCGGGGGCGCTGGCTATGGGCGTGGCCTATTGGCTGCGGGGCGAGTTGCGCAACCTGCTTATTTTTTTGGTGGCTACCGGGCCGGTGGTAGCGCTATTTTCGCGCTGGGCGTGGTTGGCGTGGCATGACCCCGCACACGCCAACTTCGAGTGGACGATGCGCATGAATCAGGTATCGTCGCTGTGCCTGAGCGCGGCGTTTATTGCCATGCTATTTTTTGCTCAGCGCTGAGCGCTCGCCGTAGCTGGCCGAAATTTCTTGGTGGTGATAAGCACCGCGCCCTCACTGGCCTGGGAGCCGCAGATGGCAACGGCCGCCGCGCTTTCGAGCAGCGAAATTTGCTTAACCGAGCTTTTGGTTACTAAACGCTGAAAATCAACAGTTGAGCCTGCCCGAAATACCTGGTCATCGACCATACAAAACAGCACTACTCCTCGCGGCCGAGGGTCAGCAGCTTCGGCTTGTCGGCGCTGCGCCTGCTGGGCCGAGTACGCGCGCTGGCCGTCGGCCGACAAGCACGTGTAGCACACCGATGTGGCCAGCACATAGCCCCGGACGTTGGTGTCGCAGGCCATGCGCTGGCGCAGGGCCGCTACTTGCTGCTTGAGCGGCAACCCCCGAACCTTGGCCAGCCACGCGTCGGAACTGGCTACGCTCGTGAAGACTTCACAGGCCGGGCTGGCTTGCGCACTGGCTAGGTAAGAGGTAAAGAGCAGGAATATGCTGGCCAGGAGCTTCATCGCTTGAAGGGGGGTAGGGCTATGCCAGGGCTAATATCAGCACAAAAAGGCCCCGCCGGGTTAGCGGCGGGGCCTTGCTTGGCAGTTGCTTGCGCATTACTACCCGTTCATTGCCAGCAAGAACTCCTCGTTGTCCTTGGTGCCTTTCATGCGGTCCTTGAGGAATTCCATGGCCTCGGTGGCACTCATGTCGGTCATAAACTTGCGCAGTACCCACACGCGGCTCAGCTCGTCGCGGCTCATCAGCAGGTCTTCGCGGCGGGTGCCGGAAGCCGGAATGTCGATGGCCGGGAACACGCGCTTGTTGGCCAGCTTGCGGTCGAGCTGCAATTCCAT
>CALMOO010000581.1:0-2753 GCA_937871705.1 uncultured Hymenobacter sp. | reverse complement strand
ACTTCGTCCATCTTGGAGCCCGTCTCGATGAGCGCCGTAGCGATAATCGTCAGCGAGCCAGGGCCTTCGATGTTGCGGGCCGCGCCGAAGAAGCGCTTGGGCTTTTGGAGCGCGCCCGCATCGATACCACCCGATAGGATGCGCGACGAGCTAGGCTGCACCGTGTTGTAGGCCCGTGCCAGGCGGGTGATGGAGTCGAGCAGAATCACCACGTCGTGGCCGCACTCCACGAGGCGGCGGGCTTTGTCGAGAGCCAGCTCGGCAATTTTGACGTGGCGGTCGGCCGTTTCGTCGAAAGTCGAGCTGAGCACTTCGGCCTTCACTGAGCGCGCCATATCGGTTACTTCCTCGGGGCGCTCATCTATCAGCAGGATAATGAGATACGCTTCAGGATGGTTTTCGGAAATCGCGTTGGCAATTTCCTGCAGCAGCACCGTCTTACCGGTCTTGGGCTGCGCCACGATGAGGCCCCGCTGGCCTTTACCGATGGGCGCAAACAGGTCGAGCACACGGGTGCTCACCTGACTCGACTTGGTCGAGAGCTTGAGCTTTTCGTCGGCAAATAGCGGCGTCAAATGGCTGAAAGGCACCCGGTCGCGCACTTCTTCTACGGTGCGGCCATTGATGCTATCAACACCAACAAGCGCAAAATATTTCTCGTTTTCGCGGGGCGGGCGCATGGTGCAGCTCACCGTATCGCCGGCCTTCAGGCCAAACTGGCGCACCTGCTGCGGCGAAACGTAAATGTCGTCGGGCGAGGATAAGTAGTTGTAAAAAGGCGAGCGTAAGAAGCCGTAGCCCCCATCGGGCATCAGCTCCAGCGTACCCGAGCCAGGCACGGTAAGGTCGAGCTCGGGCGCGCGGGCCGGGCGCGGGGCTTGCGGCTGGCGCTGGCCTTCAGCAGCTTGGCCATTAGCCGCGGCGGGCTGCGTGGCCGGGTTACTACCCCCCGGTTCGGGGGCAGTAGTGGCTTGGCCCTCGCCGCCGGTGCGCTGGCGCTCTTCGCGGCGCTGCTGGCGCTGGGCTTCGCGCTGGGCGTAGCGCTCTTCACGGCTCAGGCGGGGCTGGTCGGTAGCGCCTACCCCATTGGTTTGGCGCGGCTCGCGGGGTTGGTCAGGGTTGAAGCGGGGCTGGCCATTTTCGCGGGGCTCGCGCGGCTGGTCCCGGTTTTCGCGAAATTCATTGCGAGGCTGGTCGTTGCGAGTTGGGCGGTCGCCACGATTCTCGCGATTCTCGCGGCCATCCCGGTTTTCGCGGTCGAAGCGCTGCTCGCGGGTTTCGCGGCGGTCGGGGTAAGTATCGGTGCTTACTTCGGCAGTAGGCTGCTGCCCAGTAGTTTCCGTATCAGCAGTAACGGTAGCCGTATCGGAGGCGGTCACTGGCTGGTTGGCATCGCGGCGGGGCAGGGGCCGGCCGGCCCGGTCCACACGTTCGCGCCGCTCGCGGCGCGGTGCGGCACTTTCGCCAGATGGGGCGCTTTCGCCAGCCGAGTGGGTTTCCTGAGTGGGATTGGTTTCGGCGGGGGGCACGGTGGCTTCTTCAGCCGCAACGGGCGTATTGGCCAACTGCTCCTCATCGGCTTCTACTACCTCCAGGCGGGTCAGCTGGGGCGTTTCAGCTGGTGCTTCGGCTGCGGGGGGGGTAGGCTCGGGGGCCGCTTGGGTTTCAACTGCGGCTACCGGCGCTTCAGCAACGGCTGCGGGAACCGCTACATCCGAAAACGGCTGCTCAGCTACGGGGGCTGGCCGGCGCCGGCCAGCCCCGCCGCGGCCACCGCGAGGAGCGGGCGCGGCCTCGGGGGCCACAGCGGGAGGGGTAGCCACGGCTGCCTCGGCAACCGACGCTTCGGCCGGCGCTGTGGCGGGCTTCTTGCTAGGCAGTTGGTCAGTGGGTAAAATAGCCTGCTGGTCTAGGATTTTATAAATTAAATCCTGTTTGCTCAGGCGCTTGAAATTGCCAACCTGAAGTTGCTCAGCAATTTCCTTAAGGTCGGACAGCAGCCGGTCCTTCAGCTCGTTGAGGGTATACATAAAGGGAAAAAAGAATAATCTAAAGAGCGCCGGCCCAGAGTATAGCGGCTGGGCCCGCCGCTGGGCCACGCAAAGCCACCCCGGCCCTTGAGGCCGAAAACCAACAACACGAAGCGCTAAGGCGCCACACAACCAGCCAAGCGGTGGGCAACAAACAGGAAATGAGTGAGGTGTACGAGGGGCGGCCGGCAGCTCCACCAAAAGCAAACTTGTCGGGCCGGCAACGCAGCGGGCGAGCCTAGGACTTACCCTACCGGCCCCATGGACCGGCTTGCAGTTGCAATATTAACGCATTACGGCCAAACTGGCAATGGGTTGAGCAAGTAAGGAGATTAGGAAACGTATCGGTGAAGCGGCTCGGGCAGCCTCCACGCAGCCTGGCCGGGGCCAGCTGCCTTATGCTGCTAGCCCCGGCCCGATGCCCTACCCCCTTTCTTCTCCATCATCTCCATCACCCTCGCGCAATACCTTTGCTACATTATGCTGCAACTTTCCGTTCTAAAAGACCAAACTGCCCGCGTATTGGCCGGCCTGGCCAAACGCAATTTCAAGACGGCCGAAGCCGATGTGCAAGCCATTCTCGACCTCGACCAGCGCCGCCGTACGCTCCAGACCCAGCACGACTCGGCGCAGGCCGAAGCTAATGACTTGGCCCGTCAGATTGGAGCCTTCATGAAGAGCGGCGACCGCGCCGGCGCCGATGAGCTAAAAAACCGCACCAGC
>CALMOO010000580.1:3676-7338 GCA_937871705.1 uncultured Hymenobacter sp. | reverse complement strand
ACGTTAGGGTTACTGCCCCAACGATTAGGAAATATTGCCGCGCTCGGCTGCGTTGCGCTCGCAAGGACAAACGGTTTCCTACCCCCTTTATTTAGTAAAATCGGGTACTACCTCCACAAACATGGGCGAAGGCAAGCTCACCGATTGGCCGGTTGCCGTGAGCTTACCCGTCTGCTTATCAATACGATAGGTAAAGACATTATCAGAATTCTGGTTAGCCGCCAGCAATACCTGCCCGCTGGGGTCGAGCGCGAAGTTGCGCGGCGTCTTGCCTTGCGTGCTCACGTGCTGCACCAGCGTGAGCCGGCCGCTACCCCCCTCAATTGCAAACACCGCCAAGCTGTTATCGCCCCGATTAGAGGTGTAGAGAAAACGCCCATCGGGCGAAACGTGCACGTCGGCCCCCGAGTTTTCGCCCGTAAAGCCGGCCGGCAGCGTCGTCACCGATTGGATTTCCTGGAAGGTGCCGGCCGCTGCGTTGTAGGCCAGCGCGGTCACGGTCGAGTTCAATTCATTCTCCAGATAAGCCCAGCGGCCATTGGCGTGAAATGTGAGGTGGCGCGGACCCGCGCCGGGCTGCGCCGCAAAAGCTACCGTGGCCGGGGTACCCAGTTTGCCGTCCTTGGCAGCGAGTTGGTAGCGGTACACCTTATCGGTGCCTAGGTCCACGGAGAAGGCGTAGCGATTGTCGGGCGAGGTAATGATGCAGTGCGCGTGGGGCTTATCCTGGTTTTTATGCGGGCCGGTGGGCGGCTCGTGCTGGTCGCTGTCGGTGGGGGCGGCCACCTGGCCGTTGGCCTGCCGGGGCAGCAGGCTCACGTTGCCGCCCACGTAGTTGGCCACCAAAACACTCTTCTCGGTATGGTCGAGGCTGATGTAGCAGGGTGAGGCGCCCAGCGAGGGCTGTTGGTCGAGCAAGGTGAGGGCGCCCGTGCGCGGGTCGATGGCCAGCGCGCTTACCCCCCCACTGTTGGCCGTACCCTTAAACGACTGCGTCTCACTCACCGCATAGAGGTAATGATGCGCGGCATCCATGGTCAGGTAACTCGGCTGGGCGCCGCCTTTCTGGGCGCTCACCGCCGTGAGGGCCCCGGTGCTGGTGTCTAGGCGGTAGAGGTAGATGGTGTTTTCCTGGTCGGAGGCCACGTTGGTGCCCACGTACACCAGGCAGCCGCGCTTAGTGGTGCTAGTAGTGCCAGCGGGCTTGGTGGCGCAGCCAGCCACTACCAGACCAGTTGCGGCCATTGCTAACCAATTTACGAACACGAGTTTACGACGGGTGGGCAGCGAGTGAAGCATAAAAGCAGGTTAAGGAAAATGCCTGGCGAGCAGCTTGAGTTAGCGGCTCCCAGGCGCCTAAATCTACGGCACTGGCGCCTATCTACCTGCTCAGCGCACTGCCGCACACGCTGCCTACCGGCCGCTCGCTAAGCTCATCTATGAAGAAAGCGCTGCTATAACTAGCCGTTAGCAGACCTCGTTAGCAACGGGTAGTTCACCACCTAGCACTTAATCGAAATGGCAGACCAACAGAAATATGCTCTTATCACGGGCGCTACCAGCGGCATCGGCCATGAGCTGGCCAAGCTTTTTGCCAAAGACAAGTACAACCTCGTTATCGTAGCTCGCAGCCAGGACGAGCTTAGCCAAACTGCCACCGAGTTGCAACAACAGTATGGCATTCAGGTCACTACCATTGCCAAAGACCTATTTGAGCCACAGGCACCGTTTGAAGTTTACCAGGAAGTAAAAAGCCAAGGTATCCAAATCGACGTGCTGGTAAACGATGCTGGCCAGGGCCAATACGGCGCCTTTACCACTACCGACATCGACCGGGAGCTGGACATTATTCAGCTCAACATCGGGGCCTACGTCACCTTCACCAAGCTTTATCTGCAAGAGATGGTGGCTCGTAAGGAAGGCAAGATTTTGCAGGTATCGAGCCTGGGCGCCGAAATTCCGGGTCCGCTTCAGGCCGTTTACCACGGCACCAAGGCCTTCATCACCTCTTTTACCGAGGCGGTGCGCGAGGAAACCAAAGAAAGCGGCGTGACCATCACCATCCTGGAGCCCGGCGTTACGGACACCGATTTCTTCAACAAGGCCGATATGGAGCGCGCCAAAATAGTAGCTGAAGGACCCAAAGCCGACCCCGCCAAAGTAGCGCAGGATGGCTACGACGCCCTGCTAGCCGGAAAAGACAAGGTAGTTTCGGGCTTCATGAACAAGGTGCAGGCCGTAATCGGTAACGTGCTACCAGACAACGTGGTAGCGGCCATTATGCACAAGCAGGGCGAGCCCGTCGATGGCGACGAACGGTCTAAGTAGACCACTGTTGTTTGCGTAGCATAGCAGCAACTATCACCCAATTAAAAAAGAACGTCAGGCTGAGCCTGACATTCTTTTTTATGGCCAGCGCTGAAGCCGCCCTACCCCTCCTGCGAGGCGTCAACCGAGTTGGTGATGGCCTCCACAATGGCTTCCGAGATGCCCGTGCTGCTGAAGCCGCCGTCGTGCATGAGATTTTGCATGGTTACAAAGCGCGTGAGGTCCGAAAACAGCGATACGCAGTAGTCGGCGCAGGCTTCGGCGGGCGCGTTGCCGAGCGGCGCCATCTTGTTGGCGTACTCGTAAAAAGCGTTGAAGCCGCTTATGCCAGTGCCAGCTGTAGTCTTGGTGCGCGACTGCGAGATGGTGTTCACGCGCACCTTTTTAAGGTGGCCCAGGCGCTGGCCGTAGCTGCGGGCAATGCTTTCGAGCACGGCCTTGGCCTGCGACATATCAGTGTAGTCTAGGAAAGCGCGCTGCGCGGCGATGTAGCTGAGGGCCACCACGCTACCCCACTCGTTGAAGGCATCCTGCTTCTCAGCCACAGCCAGCATCTTGTGCAGCGACAGGGCCGAAACGTCGAGCGTTTGCTGAAAAAATTTGTAGTCCAGGTCGCCGTAGCTCTTGTTCTTGCGAATGTTGGCGCTCATGCCAATCGAGTGTAGCAGGAAGTCAATTTTACCACCGAAATGGCTCTGCGCTTCGGTGAAGAGCGTGCCCAGCTCTTCCATCGACGTGGCATCGGCCGGAATAATAGGCGCGTCGATTTCAGCGGCCAGCGCCTTGATTTCGCCCATTCGCATGGCCAACGGCGCATTGGTGAGCACGATGCGGGCGCCTTCAGCGTGAGCCTTTTGGGCCACTTTCCAGGCAATAGATTGGGAATTAAGCGCGCCGGAGATGATGCCGACTTTGCCGGCAAGGAGGTTGTTAGACATGAGTGAGCGGTCAGGGTTAGCCCCGCAAAAGTAAGCTAATTGTACTGCTGACAAAGGAAGCTACTTTTTGCTTCCCTACCCCCTCCTACCGGCCGGATGCTTGGTCGGCCTAACAAAGGGGGGTAGGAAACCGACGAGTTCCTACCCTACCAATTCCTCGCCGCGTAGCGCCAGCAGCTCGCGGGCGCTCTGGTAGGCGGTTTCGCTAGGCTTGGCGCCGGCAATCATGTGGGCGATTTCCTTGATGCGCTCGTCGGCCGAAAGCTGGCGGATGCGGCTCACGGTGCGGTCGGCGCGGTCTTCCTTATACACAAAGTAGTGCGTGTCGCCCGCTGCGGCCATTTGGGGCAGGTGCGAAATGGCTACTAGCTGATGCTTATGCGCCATCTGCTGCAT
>CALMOO010000580.1:0-3666 GCA_937871705.1 uncultured Hymenobacter sp. | reverse complement strand
GCTGCATCATGCGGCCCACCTTCACCGCGATTTCGCCGCTGATGCCGGTGTCGATTTCGTCGAAAACTATCGTGGGTAACGCCGTTTTATCGGCCAGCATGTACTTGATGCACAGCATTAGGCGCGAAAACTCACCACCCGAGGCTGCCTTACTCAAGGTCTGCGGCTGGGCACCTTTGTTGGCCGTGAACAGGATGCTGACCACATCGGCGCCGCTGGCGCCGAGCGGGCCGCTCTTGTGCTCCACCACGATGCGAGCGTGCGGCATTCCTAGGTCGGCGAGCAGCGAGCTTAGCTCTTTCTCAAACTTCGGGAAGGCTTTGCGGCGGCTTTCGGACAGGCGAGCGGCCTGCTTGTTGGCCTGGGCCAGCGCAGCGTCGGAGTCTTTGCGCAGCCGCGTGATTTCCTTGTCCAGGTTCAGCACCGAGCCTACTTTCTGGCGCAGGTCCTCGCGGGTTTCGAGCAGACCGGGTATGTCGCGACGCTGGTGCTTGCGCTGCAAATTATAAAGCACCGTGAGGCGCGCTTGCAACTCTTCGGCGCGGGCGGGGTCGCCCTCGGTGCGGCGCTCGGCGGCTTCTACCTCATCGGCAATGTCGTGCAACTCAATCAGGCACGAATCAAGGCGCTGTTTTAATTCTTTGAAGGCGTCGGCGTAGCTCGTTACCTGGCCCAGCAGGCTGGCGGCCTCCTTCATGTTGCCGGTGGCGCAGTACTCGCTGTCGCGCAGGCCGTGTAGCGCTTGGCTGAGCTTGTACTTGATTTCCTCGGCGTGCTCGAGTTGCTTTATTTCTTGCTCTAAAGCATCCTGGTCTTCTTTGTCGAGCTGCGCATCTTCTAGCTCGCTTAGTAAGAAGCTATTGTAATCCAAAGCTTTGCTAGCTTCGGCGGCCTGGTCTTCCAGCGTTCTGAGGTCGGCTTCGAGCTTGCGGTACTGGCGGTAGGCGTTGCCATACTGCGTGCGGGTAGGCACCAAGCCCGCGTAGAGGTCGAGCAGATTGAGCTGAAATACGGCATCGCCCAGCAGCAGCGTATCGTGCTGCGAGTGGATGTCCATGAGGTTAGCGCCAATCTTGCGCAGCGCTTCTAGGGTTACAGGCGTGTCGTTGACGAAGGCTCGCGACTTGCCCGACGGGCTGATTTCGCGACGCAGAATGCACTGCTTATCGTAGTCCAGGTCTTCCGACTCGAAGATGTCTTGCAACTGGTAGTTGGCAATATCAAACTGCCCCTCAATCACGCACTTACGCTCAGTATTGAATAGCATGCGCGAGTCGGCGCGGTTGCCGAGCAGCAGCCCGATAGCCCCGAGCATGATGGATTTGCCCGCACCGGTTTCGCCAGTAATAATATTTAGGAGCGGCGAAGGTCGCATCTCCAATTGCTCGATGAGAGCATAGTTCTGAATACGTAAATCGAGAAGCATAACTTTTTTAATCTAAATCGTCTGTCCATGTGAGCGCAAGGACAGACGATTAATAACTCTACTTAATTGTCTGGTATTTAGCAAGGTTGCCAGGGTCTATTTCCGAGAGCATCGCCACGAGCTGTTGCTTTTGCTCTACATTTTTGCTGGTGCGGAATATATTGGCTATTTCGTCGGCTTTGGCATCGAAGAAAGCGCGCGCCAGGAGCGTACCGGGCCGCTGCACCACGGCTTTATCAATGCCCGTGAGGGCCGCCATGATGGCGTTGCGCGCGTCGTCAGGCTTTTCAATAAAGATATCTAATCCTTGCCGGTAGTATGCATACAGGCCGGTGCGAAAGGCTTCGAGCTGCGGGTCGGTGAGGTTGTTGAGCAGCCAGTAGCGGTTGCGGGTATCGCCATCCGTCCAGCCCGCATCGGTTTCGTTGGTAGTCGTGGTTTGGTTGGCCGAATACTGCACGATGATGCGCGCCTGGTCGTAGTACTGTGAGCCGCCGAGCCGCGCAAAAGAATCCTGGTCGGTGCCGATAACAAGGTAGGCGTAAAAGCCCAGCAGCGACGCCAGATTACCCTGAAAGCTATTGGCCGAAAAGACCACCGGAATATTCGGCGAGAAGTTGAAGATGAAGTTACGGTCGTTGATGCTCAGCACGTTCGTCTCATAGCTGGTGCCAAACACAGGCCGGGTGGCAATCAGGCGCATGGTGGCTACATAAGTGCCATTCTGCGGAATCGCCGTGATGCCAACGAACATGCGCAGGTTGATGCGCTCGGCCGGGGTGTAGGTTTGCCTAGTCCAGGTAGTAGTATTTAATAAGTCCTGCATGGACTTCTGCATCTGGGCAACCAGGCTGTTGTCGGTTATCGTCACATTTTGCAGCGATATCGCCACAGTCGCGTTCAACTCCTGGGCCCGGGCCGACTGGCCCAGCAGCAAGACTAATGCGAAAGCAACTACCGTGAAAAGATTACGCATAAGAAGTGGTAATACGAGCCTGAATAAGTTGGACCAGCACCCGCGCTAGCTCAGTCTTAGCCTGCAACTCAAAGTTAAGTACCTGCCCGGCTCGGTCCAGCACCGATACTTTATTGGTATCGTGGCCGAAGCCCGCGCCAGCATCACGCAGAGAATTGAGCACTACCAGGTCGAAGTTTTTGCGCTGCAGCTTGTCCAGCGCATGAGCTAGCTCGTTCGTAGTCTCCAACGCAAAACCGACGGCAAATTGTTCAGGCCGCTTAGTTTGGCCAAGGGTCGCGGCAATATCTACGTTTTTCACCAGCTCCAGCGTGAGCGTATCGCCGGCTTTTTTAATCTTTTCGGGCGCTACCGTCGCCGGCCGGTAGTCAGCCACAGCGGCAGCAAACACCCACACTTCGGCAGTGGGTGCCACCACGGCGGCGGCCTCGTACATCTGCTGCGCCGTTTCTACCCGCACCGTTTTGATGCTCGGGCTAGCAGGGGGGGGTAGGGCTACGGGCCCACTAATGAGCGTAACTGTAGCCCCTACCCCCGCAAAAGCTTCGGCCAGCGCGTAGCCCATTTTACCCGTCGAGCGGTTGCCCAGGAAGCGCACCGGGTCGAGCGGCTCATAAGTGGGCCCGGCGGTGAGAAGAACGTGCATCAGGTGTAGGGTAAGCTTTAGCTGGCTAAGCGTAAGGAGTAATTTAAACGGCAAGCTAAAGCTTACCCTACAAAAAACTTCTCCAGTTCCGCTAAAATAGCCTCAGGCTCCAGCATGCGGCCGGGGCCGGCCAGGCCACTGGCCAGCTCGCCGCTTGGCGATTCAAATACGTGGTTGCCAAAGCTGCGCAGCCGCTGCAGATTTTGCGTCACGGCGGGGTGGGCGTACATATCTAGGTCCATGGCTGGCGCTAAGAATACAGGGCAGCGAGCCGACAAATACACGGCGCTTAGCAAATTGGGGCACAAACCATTGGCTAGCTGACCGATGGTGTTCGCGCTGGCTGGGGCAATTACAAAGGCCTCGGCCCACAGGCCCAACTCGACATGGTTGTGCCACTGCCCACTAGCCGCATCACGCAAAAAGCCCGTCAAGACGGGCTTTTTGGAGAGGGTACCCAATGTAAGGGGCGTTACGAAGGCGGTAGCGGCCTCGGTCAGAATCACCTGAACCTCGGCACCGGCTTTCACAAGCAGGCGCGTAAGCGGCGCGGCCTTGTAAGCAGCAATGCTGCCGCTTACGCCTAGCAGCAGGCGCCGGCCTCGGAGGGGGGTAGGG
>CALMOO010000579.1 GCA_937871705.1 uncultured Hymenobacter sp. | reverse complement strand
TCAGTACCTGGTCGAGCGTAAGCGTACCCCGCGCGTAGTGTTCTAACAGCTCCGACTCGTACTGCTGCGGCGCCAGTGGCGTATTGGCCGTTAAGGCTACGGCCCAGGCAATAGCGCGTCGGCGCTGCGTTTCAGTTTGTAGTTCTTTCATACCAGTTTTACGCAGTATCTACCCCAGCTGCTATGCTAGAACTACGTAAAAAATGCTTGAATACTACGGTTTTAACGCGGGTTCACGCAGCCGCTAGGCGGCCCTGATGCTCCGTTAATAGCTTATTGACGTCCGCCCAAGCATTCTCTAGGTGGTTGTAAAGGCGTCCTTTATCCAAGCGCTCGTTAGCAAGTTCGTCTTGCTGCAACGCGTACGTAAGCGTTTGCTTAATTTCTTCTACCTGCGCTACTAACAACGCTACTTCCTTCGCCAGTAAGTTTTCAGGCCGCGCCTCGCTCATGCATCTAAAGTAAGCACAACGCCTATTTTCTAAACCACTTCTCAAACTCCTCCTCACTCACCACCAATTGCCGCCCCACTGCTTCTGCGTGGTCTAGTTCAACGACTACCCGCCCATCAGGCAGCCTGGTATAGCGCAGCTGGTAGCTCTGGCTGATGAGAAAGCTACAGAAGTAGGGGTCTACTTACTGGGTTACTAAAAGCCCCGCCATCTTGCGTTGGCGGGGCTTTTAGTAACTAGTGACTAGCGAAGTAGGCACGAACATTTGTTACCATCACCCCTACTGCTTTTACAGCAGCGCGAAGTTGAGTTTCCGTGCAGCCAAACTCTTTGCACCAATAACGGACTTCGTAGTCCTCATTAACATTTACGCGGGCTCTATCGGCTGGGCCTCGGTTTGAACGGTCGTCTGACATACAACTTGGGTGGGAAAGAAATAGGTGGTTGTGTAAAGCGTGCCGCAACCTTGCACGTGCAGTTAAGAGAGTGGCTGGTGTTCCCGCCGCGACAACAGGGGCAATGCCGCACCCGCGTGAAATACCGCATCAACCCTAGTGCGGTTGTTATTGCTCTTTTTTCGCCGCTACATCATTAGGGCCCCGAAGACCGCAATGCTATTTGGCAGGTTAGGACCCAACGAGCGAACGTAGAATTACCCGAAATGGGAGACTGTCCCCTAAACTGTCCCCTAAAAAACGAAAAAGGCCCTCTATGTATCGTAGAGGGCCTTTTTTGTGGTCGTATAAGGAGTCGAACCTTAAACCTTCTGATTCGTAGTCAGATGCTCTATCCAATTGAGCTATACAACCAGTTCCCGGAAGGGAGTGCAAAGGTAAGGCGAGAAAATTTGTGAATGCAAGTTTGAGGCAATATTTAGGCTAATAAAGCTTGGCTGAGATTCTTAATTTACTGAAATAGTGCGTCAAAAGTTTAAGTAGTAGGGCGGCGCAGGACTCGCTGTAGTGCCCGGCTGAACACTACGTACAGCCCCAAGAGCGAAGCAACTACCAGCCCGAGCACAACCAGCTTGCTAAGAGTGCCTTCGTCGGGGTTGCGTAACAGAGCCAACACGTCCTGCGCCTGGGTGCCGAGCCAGTAAAAGAACAGACTGCGTGGCAGCATGCCGAGCAGCGATGCTGCCAGAAAACGCCCTCGTGGCACGCCTACAATAGCCAGCACAAACGTCATGAGCGCGAACGGCAACACCGGCGAGAGCCGCGTAAGCAGAATAAGCTGCCAGCTTTGGTGCTGCAGCTCACCGAGTACGGCATCGGCCTTGGGGAAGTGATGCAGGAAAGAGCGCAGCTTGCCGTGGTCGAGGCGGCGGGCTAGCTCGTAGCCCAGCGCGGCAGCCAGCGCGTAGGCCGCCACCATGCCGGGCAGCCCGCTCCAGCCCAAGAAATAACCCGTTACGATAACTACAAACGTGCTGTTGGTGAGAGCGATGGCCATAGTCAGGCCCATCAGTGCGAAGTAGGCCACAAACTGCCAGTTAGTGAGGTGGTGCAGCAGTTCCTGATGCCGATATAGCACCAGCACCAGCGACGACGAGCCCACCAGCGGCACGGCCACCAGCAGAAACATGGTGAGGAGGGTAGAAAAATTCTTTTGGAAAAGCTCACCTAAAAATGCCATTGCTGCAAAGGTCGGGGTTGATTGTTGACAGATGGTTGTTAATACGCGCTATTCGTAAACGTATAACCGTCCACCAGTAACAATCAGCCATCACGCCCGACCTTTGCAGTCTATGAAATTTGCCACTAAAGCCATCCACGCCGGCGTACATCCTGACCCCGAGACTGGGGCCATCATGACGCCCATCTATCAAACCTCAACCTACGTGCAGCGCTCGCCCGGCGACCACCGTGGCTACGAGTACTCGCGCACCCACAATCCCACCCGCACTCAGCTCCAAAATGCCGTGGCTGCCCTCGAAAATGGCAAGCACGGCTTGGCTTTTGCCAGCGGTATGGCGGCTATCGACTGCCTGCTGAAGCTCTTTAGCCCCGGCGATGAAATTATCAGTACCAATGACTTATATGGCGGCTCGTATCGGTTATTTACGAAAGTATATGAACCGCTCGGGCTCAAATTTCACTTTGTACCCATGCACGACATGGCAGCGGTACGCGAAAAAGTGAGCTCACGGACCAAGCTTATTTGGGTCGAAACGCCCACTAACCCGCTGCTTAATGTTATTGACATTGCGGCGGCGGCGGCCATAGCCAAAGAAGCTGGCGCGCTGCTGGCCGTCGACAATACCTTCTCGACGCCTTACATACAGACGCCGCTCGACCTGGGGGCTGATATTGTGATGCACTCGCTAACTAAGTATATGGCCGGCCACTCTGACACCGTAATGGGCGCGCTGGTAGTGCAAGACGATGCCGTGGCCGAGCGCCTGCGCTTCTACCAGAATGCCTGCGGCGGCACGCCCGGCCCGCAAGACTGCTTTTTGGTGCTGCGCGGTCTCAAGACGCTGCACCTACGCATGCAGCGCCACTGCGAAAACGGCCGCGCCATTGCCGAGTACCTGCGCCAGCATCCTAAGGTAGAAAAAGTATTCTGGCCCGGCTTCGAAAGCCATCCTAATCACGCCGTGGCCGCCAAGCAGATGCGTGATTTTGGCGGTATGATATCTTTCGTGCTCAAGGGCGACCGCAAGGAAGATGCCGTGGCTGTGCTGGAGAAATTCCAGCTTTTTGCCTTAGCTGAGAGCCTGGGGGGGGTAGAAAGCCTCTGTGGCCACCCCGCCACTATGACGCACGCCAGCATTCCGGCCGCCGAGCGCCTCAAGGCGGGCCTCAGCGACTCGCTCATTCGCTTGAGCGTGGGCATTGAGGACGCCGAGGATTTGATTGACGATTTAGCCCAGGCTATTGGCTAAGCGGGGGTAGGCGGCCTACCCCCGGCCAGCGCGCCAAGCGTGGCTTGGCGCGCTGGCGCTTTGTTAATCCGGGAGCGGGCCGGCTGGCGTACGTAGGCTACGCTCCATTCCGGCTCCTTTTTCTTATGCGTTTTCTGTTCCCTTTTCTAGCTTTGTTAATGGCTTGCTCTTCCAGCCAAGTGGTGGCGCCAGCGGTGGTGGCACCCGTGCCCATGCCTACCCCCACCAATTCGGCTGCTATCGCGTACCTGGCGCTCGGCGACTCCTACACCATTGGTGAGGGTGCCCAGCCCGCCGACCGCTGGCCGATGCAGCTAGCGAGCCTGGCCCGCCAGCAAGGCCTGACCCTGACTGAGCCCGACATTATTGCCCGTACCGGCTGGACGACGGCCGATTTGCAAGGCGCCATTCGCGATGCGAATAATCAGAAAACGTATGGCTTGGTATCGCTGCTAATTGGGGTAAATAACCAGTACCAGGGCAAGCCAGTGGCGCAGTACCGCACCGAGTTTCGGGCGCTGCTGGCAACGGCAATTCACTTCGCGGGCGGCCGGGCGGGGCACGTGGTGGTGCTGAGTATCCCTGACTGGGGGCAGTCGCCCTACGCGGCCGGCCGTGACCGGGTCCGAATTGGTACAGAAATCGACCAATTCAACGCGGTGGCCCATGAGGAGTGCCAGCACGCCGACGTAGCCTTTGTCGATATCACGCCGCTCACACGCTCGGCGGCCGGCGACGCGACGCAGTTTGCCCCTGATGGTCTGCACTATACGAGCTCGCAGATGCGCCGCTGGGCCGAGCAAGCCTTGCCCGTGGTGCAGACGCTGCTGCGCTAGTGGCCGTTAGTAGCGAAATTTGTGGCGGGCAACGGCACTTCAGCCCTACCCCCTTCTTTAATCTGCCTTATAACCAAGGCCAACCTGCTGGCCACCGCGCCGTTTTTTACGCCCTACTTTCATGAAATATCTACTGCTCGCCTTGCCCATAACGCTGTTTGCCTCCCAAGCCTTTGGGCAGCAAATTGAATATTCTGGCCGGGCTAATGCGAATTATTCGCGTTTTGACGGCAACAATGCGGTGAGCACCAGCTCGATTAACTATAACACCAACGCGGCGGGCGGTGAGGACAGCCGCACCACCAATCCGTTCGGCAAAAAGTATGGGGTAGGGTTTGGCGCCAGCGTGCGGGCTCAGCGCGTGGGCAAAGCTGGCTTGCTCACGGCCTTCGACCTGGGCTATGACTGGGCGAATAGCCGCACGCCTATCAACTACATCTACTACAGCAGCGCGGGCAGCAACTACGGCCACGCTGCCTCGGGCACTGCTCACCTCTACGTGCAAACCGTGTCGGCCTTTGCCGGGGTGGGCTGGCGCCTGCGCGGGCAAAAGCTGGAGCTTGATGCTTTGGTTGGCCCCGAGCTGGCCTACGTGCTGACCGCGCGCGATAAAGGGGAGGGCACCAGCGACGTAAACGGCGGCTGGCACACCGACCTGACCCGCTCGACGGCCAACTCGCTAGACTTCCGCCTGCGCGGCGACGTCACGATATGGCGCGGCAGCGTGGGCC